>JACCQS010000492.1 GCA_013814015.1 Geodermatophilaceae bacterium
ACCGCGCGGTGGACTCCAGGCCGGCCTTGGCCACGCCCATCCAGCCGTACACCGGCCAGGCCCGCGACGCATCGAAGGTGAGACCGACCACCGAGGCCTGCTCGCCGAAGAGCGGCCGGCAGGCGTGGGTCAGCGCGGCGAAGGACCAGGTCGAGATCTGTACGGCCGTGGAGACATCGCTCCACGGCGTCTCGGTGAAGGCGTCCCCGAGAGCGTTCTGCGGCGCGAACCCGATCGAATGCAGGACACCGTCGAGTCCGTCCAGGTGCTCCCCCACCCGGTCGGCGAGCGCGGCCAGGTGCGCGTCGTTGCTGACATCGAGTTCGATCACCGGTGCGGGCTCCGGCAGGCGCTTGGCGATCCGCTCGGTGAGTTTGAGTGCCCGCCCGAAGTTGGACAGCACCAACTGTGCGCCCTCCTGCTGCGCGACCTTCGCCGCGGAGTAGGCGATCGAGGCCTCGGTGAGAACCCCGGCGATCAGTAGCCGCTTTCCTTCGAGAATTCCCATCAGTGCCCCATTCCCAATCCGCCGTCCACCGGAATCACTGCCCCGGTGATGTAGGCCGCCGCATCGCTGGCCAAGAAGGTCACGACACCGGCGATCTCGTCAGTACTGGCGTACCTGCCCAGCGGTACCTGACCGACTATCTCGGCCCGCCGGGCCTCCGGGAGGTCGCGGGTCATGTCAGTGTCGACGAAGCCGGGCGCGACCACGTTCGCGGTGATGTTGCGCGAGCCGAGTTCCCGGGCGATGGAGCGGGACATGCCCACGAGCCCCGCCTTGGCGGCCGCGTAGTTGACCTGCCCGGCCGAACCGCTGAGGCCGACGACGGAGGATATGAAGATCATCCGTCCCCATTTAGCGCGCAACATCTTGGCGGCTGCACGCTTGGCCACGCGGTAGCCGCCGGACAGGTTCGCGTCGATGACCGCGGTGAAAGACTCGTCCTTCATCCGCAACAGCAGTCCGTCGTCGGTGATACCCGCGTTGGAGACGAGGACCTCGACGGCACCTTGCTCCTCCTCGATGGCCTTGAACGCGGCATCGAGTGAGTCAGCATCGGTGACGTCGCACTGGACGCCGAACAGCCCACCGGGCGGCGCAGTGCTGCGATGGGTGACTGCGACCGAGTCGCCCTGCGCCGCGAAGGCCTCTGCGATGGACAGGCCGATGCCCCGGTTTCCACCCGTGACCAGAACGCTGCGTCCCACGTGACTCCTCTGCCGAACTAGCTGGGGTACGTACGTACTCCTGTCGATCCGAGGCTATCGGTTGGCCCGGGCTCGACTCAGCGCTGCGACGTCAGGACTTCGATCGAGCATCGGCTCCCGGACGCGATCGGCGCATTGTTGCTGCTGCCAGGGGTCGAACTGTGGGTCAGACCGAACCGGGTAGTCGCGGTTGGAACTGACCCACAAGTCAGATTCCGACCTATAGCAGCCGGTTGGTCCAGAGCAGGGACAGCACGGCACCAAGGAAGGCCAGGGCCAAGCCGCCGCCCACGAACCAGGGCGTCACTTCGCGTGGCTCGGTGACGTATCCGATCTGCGAGCCGAGATCCTCATACACCGCCGTCAACTCCGCGGCACTGGCCGCTTCTTTGTATGTGCCGCCGGTTTCCTCGGCGATCTGTCGCAGCGACTCACTGTCGACCGGGACGGGCTGTTGTTCGCCCTCGATCTCGACGGTTCCGTAGTCGGTGCCGAAGGCAATCGTGGAGACCGGGACGCCGGCGTCGGTGGCCGCGTCGATCGCCTGGCTGTTCTCCCGGCCGACCGTGTTGTAACCGTCGGAGAGCAACACGATCCGCGCCGGCGGCGCCTCGTTGCCGGAGGACTCCAAGGTGGCCTGGAAGTTGTCCAGGACGGTCAGCGAGGCGAAGATCGCCTCTCCGATCGCGGTCGCCTCGTCGAGTTCGAGATTGTCGATGGCGGTCTTGACCGAGGCTCGATCGATGCTCGGCGTCACGACCGGAGTGGCCGTCCCGGCGAAGGACACCAGTCCGAGGTTGATCTGCTCCGGAAGTATGTCCACGAAGTCCTTGGCCGCCACCTTCATCGCCTCGAACCGATTGGGCGCGATGTCGTCGGCCTCCATGGACAGCGAGACGTCCACCGCCATGATCACCGTCGCGCGTTCTCGTGGCACTCGCACCTCGGCACTGGGCTTGGCGAGGGCCACGGTGAATGTGGCGAGCGCCAGGGCCAGCAATCCGAACGCGACATGTCGCCGCCAGCCCGGACGTTTGGGGATCAGCCGGCCCAGCAGGTCGACGTTGGTGAATCGGGCAGCGAACTTCTTGCGCCGCAACTGAATTGCGACGTAGAGCCCGATCAGAGCAAGGGTGGCGATCAGCAACCACAGCCACACCGGGGCCTGGAACGTCACGGGAACACCTGCTGTCGCGCACTCATCGGGATGCGCCTCCGGATGCGGTGTGTCGGCGGTTCGCGACGTACCGGACCATGTCGAGCAGCCACTCCCGGTCGGTACGCAGGGTGAGGTGCCCGGCTCCGGCCCGGCGTAACGCGGCGGTGATCTCGGCTCGTTGTTCGCCGGCCGCCTGGGCGAAGCGCTCGCGTACGTCCCTGCGTTGGGTGGGCACCTCGATGGTCTGGCCGCTCTCAGGGTCGACCATGGTCACCAGGCCGACGTCGGGCAATTCCAGTTCCCGTGGGTCCACAACCTCGATGGCCAGCACGTCATGGCGAGCACCCAGTCCGCGCAGCGGTCGTTGCCACGAGGTGTCTCCGAGAAAGTCGGAGATCACCACAACGAGGCCCCGGCGGCGCGGTGGCCGCCGCAGCATCTCCAGTGCCGCGCCGAGGTCGCCTCGGCGCCCGGACTCCGCTCGTGGCGTCGTAGCGGCGATCCGCAACAGGCGGTTCCCGGCCGCACGCCCCGGCCGTGCCGGGATCCGGATGACCTGGGTACCGGTCGTGATGATGGCGCCGAGCCGGTTGCCGCCGTGCATCGTGAGGTAGCTGATCGCCGCGAGTCCGGCGATTGCCAGATCGCGCTTCTCACAACGCGCGGTCCCGAAGTCCAGACTGGCTGACAAGTCGACAACGACCCAGGTTTCCAGCTCACGGTCGACGATCGTCTGCCGGATGTGCGGCACGCTGGTACGTGCTGTGACCGGCCAGTCCATCCGTCGTACGTCATCCCCGGGGTGGTAGATCCGCGACTCCCCCGCTTCACTTCCGGGGCCGGGGAGCAAGCCCAGATGGTTGCCCTGCAGCAGACCGTCGAGTTTGCGCCGGACGGTGAGTTCGAGCCGGCGTAGGACGAACTCAGCCGACTCGTCGGCCAACCGCGGCGACGCGGGCAGGGTCACGCCGGCCGGACGCCCTGGCCAGCGACCATTGGACCGCCCTGCTGGCCGTACTGACCGGCATGCTGGCCCGGGCCGCTCTGGACACCCTGGGGGCTGCCGAACTGATCAGGTACGCGCGGACCCCCGGGGGCTGCCGGACCGAATCCGCCGGCTCGCTGGCGCGGGGTCACCTGTGGAAGCGGCACACTCTGCAGGATCCGCTTGACGATGTGTTCGGTCGGCACGCCGTCGGCCAGAGCGTCATAGGACAGGACCAGCCGGTGTCGCAGCACGTCTGCGGCCACGTCCAGGACGTCCTGGGGCAGCACGTAGTCCCGGCCGCGGACGAGGGCGAGTGCCCGGGCGGCGGCGATCAGGCCCAGCGAGGCACGCGGGCTGGCCCCGTAGGAGACCCAGCCGGCGACGTCGGGCAGGCCGTGCTCCTTGGGGTGCCGAGTGGCAACCACCACGCGTACGACGTAGTCGACCAGGGCGTGGTGGACGAAGACCTTGCTTGCGGTGTCCTGGAGCCGGACAAGATCGGCCGCCTCGATCACCTTGTTGGCACTCGGCGGGGAGACACCCATCCGATAGACGATTTCGCGTTCCTCGGCCGGCGTCGGATAGTCGACCAGGATCTTCATCAGGAAGCGGTCGCGCTGAGCCTCGGGGAGTGGGTAGACGCCCTCGGACTCGATCGGGTTCTGGGTGGCCATCACCAGGAACGGCCTGGGCATCGGGTACGTCGTACCGCCGATCGAGACCTGTTGTTCAGCCATCACCTCGAGCAGCGCGGACTGCACCTTGGCCGGTGCCCGGTTGATCTCGTCGGTCAGGACGAAGTTCGCGAAGATGGGGCCGAGCTCGGTGTCGAAGGAGTCCTTGCCCTGCCGGTAGACCCGAGTTCCGACAATGTCGGCTGGGACCAAGTCCGGAGTGAACTGCAACCTGGCGAAACTCGCCCCGACCGTCGAGGCCAGGGTCTCCACGGCCAACGTCTTGGCTACCCCTGGAACCCCCTCGATGAGCAGGTGTCCCTTGGCCAGCAGGCCGACCACCATCCGCTCGATCATCCGGTCCTGGCCGACGATGACCTGCTTGATCTCGAACAGAACGCGCTCGATCTCGCCAGCATCTTGGGCCGGTGGATTGGGAGCTGGGGTGCTCATCGAGCTTCTCCTGGCGATCGGCAACGGGAATGGCATGGGTCCAGAGTCGGGCGCGCACGGTCGTGGGATGCGCAGGATCACCACACACTGCTAGGCGTGAACTGACTGTGAAGCCTCGTTTCGTTCGCGAAACGCCGGTCCGACCCCTTCTGGCACCGGGCGAGCGGCCCGGTGCTACAGTTCTCGATGCGTCGGGCAGCTCCCCCCGTGGCTGCCCGACGCTTTTACTTGCTGGCGCACATAGCTGCCGCTCCCCGTTCGGCTGCCGCTGCCTTTCGACCGCAGCCCGGCTGAGCGTTCAGTTGACCTGGCGTTGGCCCTCTGACCAGAACTCCTGACGCAGCTTGAACTTCTGCACTTTGCCGGTGGAGGTGCGTGGAATTTCTTCGCGGAACTCCACGGATTTCGGGGTCTTGTAGCTGGCCAGCTTGGATTTCACGTGCGCGATGATCTCCTCCTCGGTCGCGGTCTGGCCCTCGGCGAGCACGACGAGGGCGGTTACCTTCTCCCCCCACCGGTCGTCCGGTACGCCGATGACGGCCACTTCGGCGACCGCTGGGTGACTGAAGACCGCATCTTCGACTTCGATCGAGGAGACGTTCTCGCCGCCGGTGATGATGACGTCCTTCTTCCGATCGGAGATGGTGACGTAGCCACCATCGTCGACGCTCCCGCCGTCACCGGTGCGGAACCAGCCGTCCTGGATCGCCTCGGCGGTGGCCTCGGGGTTGTCCCAGTAGCCACCCATCACTACATTGCCGCGCACCAGGATCTCGCCGGATTCAGAGATCTTGGCCCGAGTCCCCAACCCAGGCACCCCGGCACGTGCCAGCCGAGCGGCCTTCTCCTCGGCGGGCAGTTCGTCGTACTCGGCGCGGGAGCGGTTCACCGTGAGCAAGGGGGTGGTCTCGGTCAGGCCATAGATCTGGTTGAACTCCCAGCCCAGCTCATGCTCGACTCGGGCGATGGTCCGCGAAGGGGGCGGTGCTCCGGCGACGACGATGCGGGTGGTGCCGTGACCGGGAACGCTGCCGTCGAGTTGGGAAGCCGCATCCAACGTCATGTTCCACACCGCCGGAGCTCCGGCGGCGAGGGTCACTCCGTGCTTGTCAACCCGGCGGAGGATCTCGGCTCCATCGATCTTCCGGATGATCACGTTTGTGGCGCCCACACCGGCCGCCGAATACAACAGCCCCCAGCCATTGCAATGGAACTGCGGCAGCGTGTGCAGGTACACGTCTCGATCCGACATCTGCATGTGCATGGCGAAGGTGACTGAGTTGATCCAGATGTTGCGATGCGTCAACTGGACGCCCTTGGGCCGGGCGGTCGTTCCGCTGGTGTAGTTCAAGGTCGCGGTGGCGTCCTCGTCGGGCTCTGGCCAAGGCTGCGGTTCGGCGTCGAAGCGGAGCAGCGCGTCGTCGCTCTCGTCGCCGAGGAGGAACCTGTGTTCGGCGGAAATGGAGGCCAGTGACTTGTCCAGCTCCGGGTCCACCAGAAGGACCTTGGCGCCGCTGTGCTCGGCGATGTAGGCGACCTCCTCGGCCTGCAGCCGGAAGTTGATCGGCACCAGGATCCGACCGGAGGCCGGTACGGCATACAGCAGTTCGAGCAGTCTGGCCGAGTTGTGGCTGACGATCGCAACCCGCTCGCCCACCGCGATTCCCAGCTCGTCCAGCCCTGCTTGGATGGCCCGCCCGCGTCTGGCCAGTTCGCGGTAGGTGAGTGAGCCCAGGGATCTGGCGGGCTGATCGGGTTCGTCGATCACGCCGATCCGGTCGCCGTAGACCAGTTCGGCCCGGTCGAGAAAGTCGTTGGTCAGCAGGGGGACACGCATGGCTGCCACGCTAGTCGGCAGATCCTCCTCCGACGAGAGCCAGCTCCGGCGCCGGTCGCAGCGGGGAGTCTGTTCGGCGATGTCGCCGCCACACTCGCTGAGCCGCTGCGACACCGATGGCCACGATCGCGGCACATACCCAGCCCAGCACGACGTCGATGACGTAGTGCTCGCCGGAGTAGACCAGGATCAAGCCCATCAGCAGCGGATACATTGCGAGCACCATGCGCCCGACGCGATTGAGTACCGGCCAGAAGAACAACAGGACGAGTACGGCGTAGGCGGTGTGCAGCGACGGAATCGCCGCGACGAGATTGACCTTGGCCTGTCCCTGATCCAACAGCGCCCCAGCGCGGTCCAGGCCGATCACGTCCCAGCCCAGTCCGGACAGGCGCCTGACGGCAGGTATGACCCCCTCGTCCGCGGCATACCAAGGCGGTGCGGCCGGAACAAGGACGTAGGTCGTCACGCCGAGCAGGGCGATGCCGACGACGTGCGCGGTGTAGCTGATCCATCGCTCTCGATCCCGCAGCCACAGCACGGCGGCGAGAATCGGCGTGACGAGGAAGTGCGACACGTAGACCACTGTGACCACGACATGCCACCAGGCGGCGCCGCCGGTCATTCCCCAGTCGTCGGTCTGGCCGAGCTGCTCCTGCAGCCAGACAGTCGGCACGGTCCCACCGAACAGGGTGGACTCCAGTGCTGCCAAGTCGTTCACATGTACGGGCATCCCGAGTGTGTCGGCCAGGCCACGGGTCAGGTCGTAGAAAACCAGGACGCCGAGAAACGGTAGCCAGTCACGCACCAGCCCGGCCACGGAACGCCAGCCACGCCCCACGGAGCCGATGGACAGGCCGGCCAGCACCCAGGCGAACAATGCCAGTCGCTCGGTGGGTAGTCCCACGTTGAGGATGAAAACGCCGAGGACGACGCTGTACGCCCCGGCCAGGGCCCAGCGGATCCGTTGCCAGTTCAGCGGATAGCCGACCAGGAGCTCGGTCGAGGCTTCCGCAGACATGGGCGCACCCTAAGCGACCGGCGCCATTCAGGCAGCCGTCAGCCCCGCTACCGCGACCGTTCACCCGACCGTGGCAGCCGCGACGGGGCTGCAGCGAGAGGTCGCGCATCTCACAACGCCCTCGATCGGCCGATGCGGGACACTCGAGGCAACAAACTGCAGAAGGTGAAGAGGGAGGCCGCAATCCGTGGGTTCGAGCAGAGACAGCTTCGGCGCATCAGGCACATTGTCGGTCGGCGAGGACTCGTACGAGATCTATCGACTGGCGGCCGTCGACGGTGCCGACAAGCTCCCGTACAGCCTGAAGGTGCTGCTGGAGAACCTGCTACGAACCGAGGACGGCGCGAACATCACCGCCGACCACATCCGAGCTCTGGCCGCATGGGACCCGCAGGCCGAGCCCGACCAAGAGATCCAGTTCACCCCGGCGCGGGTGATCATGCAGGACTTCACCGGGGTGCCGTGTGTCGTGGATCTGGCCACCATGCGCGAGGCGATGCTCGCCCTAGGCGGCGATCCCGCCAAGATCAACCCGTTGGCGCCGGCCGAACTGGTGATCGACCACTCCGTGATCGCCGACGTGTTCGCCCGATCAGACGCCTTTGAGCGCAACGTCGCCCTGGAGTACGAACGCAACGAGGAGCGCTATCAGTTCCTCCGGTGGGGCCAGACCGCGTTCGAGCAGTTCCGGGTCGTGCCGCCGGGCACCGGGATCGTGCACCAGGTCAACATCGAACACCTGGCCCGCGTCGT
>JACCQS010000494.1 GCA_013814015.1 Geodermatophilaceae bacterium
CCGACGCGGGCAGAGCCACGCTTGGATCGGGGATCGCGATCGGAGAGATCGACCAGGCTCGCGGCCTGTTCCAGGGCGGCGAGGGATCGCTGGCCGCCGCGTTCGGGACCAACATTCCGGCATTGCCCGACGACGAGGTGCGCACTTTGTTGGCGAAGTTCGGCTTGCGCGGAGCGCACGTGCTGCGGCCGGCCGCCTCGCTGTCCCCTGGCGAACGGACCCGCGCGGCACTGGCCCTGATGCAGGCGCGCGGGGTCAACCTGCTGATCCTGGACGAGCCGACGAACCACCTCGATCTGCCGGCCATCGAGCAGTTGGAGCAGGCGATGGACAGCTTCACCGGGACGCTCCTGCTGGTGACCCACGATCGCCGAATGCTCGAGTCGACCCGAAGCACCCGGCAGTGGCGGATGAGCGAGGGTCAGCTGCACGAGTAGCCCGCCTGATCCCCTCCGTGACGACGGATTGGGCCCGGGTCAGCGATGGTGCTCGAGGTCGTCATGAACGCCCGGTCCGAGACCGGGTTCGGCGTGCACGATCGCGGCGTGCAACCGCGGGATGTGGTGCAGCAGTTCGTGTTCCACCTGATGGCTGAGTGCGTGCGCAGCACGCAGGTCCAGTGCCGAGTCCACAACGATGTTGATTTCGGCGCGCAGGGCGTGTCCGATCCACCGCAGCCGCAACTCGGCCACGTCCTCGACGCCGTCGACACCGCGGGCGACGCGCTCGGTCTGATCCACCAGTCCGGGATCCACGGCGTCCATCAGCCGGCGGTAGATGTCCCTGGCCGCGCCCCTGAGTACGAACAGGATCGCCACGGTGATCAACAGTCCCACGATCGGATCGGCCAGTGGGAAGCCGGCCAGCACGCCCAGCGCGGCGGCGACCACCGCCAGAGACGTGAATCCGTCCGTACGGGCGTGCAGTCCGTCGGCTACCAGCGCGGCGGAGCCGATCCTGCGCCCGATCCGGATCCGGTACACCGCGACGAGTTCGTTCCCGGCGAACCCGACGAGCCCGGCGATCAACACCGCACCGACGTTCGTGATCGGCCGCGGGTCGATCAACCGGCTGATCGACTCGTACCCGGCCAACACGGCGGAGAGCGCGATCATCGCGACGATGAAGACGCCGGCCAGATCCTCGGCGCGGCCGAAGCCGTAGGTGTAGCGCGGAGTCGCCGGTCGCCGGCCGATCACGAAGGCGATCCACAACGGCACTGCCGTCAGCGCGTCGGAGAAGTTGTGGATCGTGTCGGCCAGCAGGGCGGCCGACCCGGTGAACAGGACTACGACCAGCTGGGCCGCGGCGGTGATCCCCAGCACGACAAGGCTGATCTTGACCGCTCGAATGCCCTCGCCGCTCGCCTCGAGTGCGGGATCGACGGAATCAGCCGCGTCGTGACTGTGCGGGCGGAACGTATGGGGCAGCCATCCTGGCCAGCGCACGCGCCGACGCCCTGACGGTTTTGACGCAAACCGCCACAGTGGGGCACGTGGGTGCTCGTGGTCATGCTCATGGCCGTGTTGCCGTTGCCGGCGACTGTGCTGCCCATGGTCATGACCCCGGGCGCCGTGATCGTGATCGTGTTGCCCGGCGCCGGTCATGCCGTACAGCCTGCTGGAGCGCTACCGCGCGGCAAGGACCGGTGCGGCGAGCTCCGCGAGATTGACCTGCGGGCGGGCGCCGACGTGCGAGATGATCTCGGCCGCGGCGATCGAGCCGAGCCGTGCACAGGTCGGCAGATCCAGACCGTGCGTGAGCCCGTACAGGAAACCGGCAGCGTACGAGTCGCCGGCGCCGGTGGTGTCCACGAGGGTGTCGATTGGTTCGGCGGGAACCTCGTGAAAGAGGCCCCCCGAGGAGACGAGCGAGCCCTTTTCCGAGCGGGTCACGGCCACGATCTCGCACCGGCCGCGGACCGCCGCCAGCGCCTGGTCCAGGGTCGCAACCTGGTAAAGCTCGCGGACCTCTTCCTCGTTGGCGAACAGGATGTCGACGTCGTTCTCGACCAGGGCCCGGAACTCCTCCCGGTGCCGTTCGACACAGAACGTGTCCGAGAGGCTGAGTGCGACCTTGCGATCGCGCGCATGCGCGGCGGCCATCGCCGTACGGAAGGCCTCTTTGGCTCGTGGCGGATCCCAGAGATAACCCTCCAGGTACGTCACCTTCGCGCGGCCGACCAGGTCGGTGTCGATGTCCTCGGGCCCGAGCTCGACGGCCGCGCCGAGATAGGTGCTCATCGTGCGCTGGCCGTCCGGCGAGACCATGATCAGGCAACGCGCGGTGGCTGGGCCTTGGCTCAACGGCGGTGTCCGGAAGACCGCGCCGGCGGCCCGGATGTCGGAGGTGAACGTGTCGCCGAGCGTGTCGTCGCGGACCTTTCCGATGAATGCGACCTCCGCGCCGAAAGAGGCGGCTCCGGCGATGGTGTTGGCCCCTCCGCCGCCGGAGATCTCCATGCTCGGACCGATGGCTACGTACAGTGCATCGGCCCGCTCGGCGTCGATCAGCGTCATGCTGCCCTTGGGAAGTCCGTGGCCGAGGATCACCTCGTCGGTGGCGTTGGAGATCACGTCGACGATCGCGTTGCCGATCCCGAGGATGTCCAGTTCGCCGTTGCCAGCGCCATTGTCAGCGCCCATCCCGGTCCCATCTGATCGCCATGTGCGCCGCAGGTCCCACGCCGTGGACCATATCCTCCGGTCTCAGTGGCGTTCTTGGCGCCGCAGCTGATCGCCGCCGATGTACGCGGATCCCGAAGCCGATCCACGAGATTGCCACCAGGCAGGCCACACCGGCCTGTACGGCGGCCAGTTGCTCTTCGGGATACACCACACCGGTGAGGTAGTTGTCGATGAAGCCGCTGGGTAGTCCTTGCTCACCAGCCCGCCGACTGGCCCAATCCTCGATGCCGGTGAGCGGGCATGGCACGTTGAACACGGCGTTGAGCACGCCCCAGATCGCCAGCCCGACGTGGACCCAGATGAACCGCGGCCACCGCCACGCCACGAACCCGCCGAGGGTGAGCACCACCAGGAACGCGAAGTGCAACAGCATGACCAGATCCGCGATCGTCTGATACACCAGTTCTCCTCACGTCCCAACCTCATTGTGCTCCCGCGAGGGCTCCTCGACTCGGTCAGCCCGAAACCGCGACACATCTGTGGTGTGAGGAGGCACAAACCGGGTACGGCGGGTGAGGAGCGCAGCCACTGTCACCGAACGAGAGGCACCCGAATGGCCAGCAGCGTCGTCACCGTGATCAAGGAACAGCACCGGGAAGTCGACAAGTTGGTGAAGCAGGTAGAGGCGGAGAAGGGTGACGTCGCGGCTGCCCTACAGAAGATCCACGGCATGCTCAAGCCGCACCACGAGGCCGAGGAGGGCTTCGTCTACCCGACGATCAAGAGGGTCGAACCCGATACCGACGAGGAGATCAAGGACGGCGCGGCCGAGCATGACCAGATCATGGGTCTGCTCGAGGAACTCCTGAACCAAGAGCCGGGTGGACCGGGCTTCGACGGCACGGTTTCGGCATTCGCGGCCGAACTGCGCCATCACTTCGAAGAGGAGGAGGCCGACCTGCTTCCCGAGCTCCAGGAGAACCTGTCCAGGCCCGAGCTGGAGGACATGGGCGAGCGGTTCCTCAAGGCGACCACCGGCTGAGTCAGCCTGCGCGCTGGCCGGTCACGAAAGATCTCCAAACAAAGTTCCACGTGTTGTCGATACGGCCGTGGCCTCGTTCGACGCGCTTGTAGAACCAGGCAAAGCGCCCGGTCGATCCGCTCGAAGGATCACGTCGAAGAGGGAGACCCGCCATGCGTTTCATGATCATCCTGAAGTCGGACCAGAACACCGAGGCCGGCGTTATGCCCACCGAGCAGGAGCTCACCGACATGGGCAACTACAACGAAGAGCTCGTCAAGGTCGGGGTGATGCTGGCCGGCGAGGGGCTGCAGCCAAGTTTCAAGGGCGCGCGAGTGCGCTTCTCCGGTGGTAACAGGACCGTGACCGACGGCCCGTTCAGCGAGACCAAGGAGCTGATCGCCGGGTTCTGGCTGATCCAAGTCAAGTCCCTGGACGAGGCGGTCGAGTGGGTCAAGCGGGTGCCGATCTCGGCCGACCAAGAGACCGAGATCGAGATTCGCCAGGTCTTCGAGGCCGAGGACTTCGGCGACGAGTACACCCCGGAACTCCGCGAGCAGGAGGACCGGCTGCGGGCGCAATCGGAGTTGAACCAGCAGTAG
>JACCQS010000499.1 GCA_013814015.1 Geodermatophilaceae bacterium
GCTCCCAGGAGTCCAGAAGGTCGTCCAGTGAGAGCGCCATGCCATGAATACCATCTTGGTCTAAGAGCGTTGTGCGACAAACTCACTGACCTTGGCCCAAGGATAAGGCCAGGTCAGTGAGCGTAAAGCGCGCCCGGAGGGGGTCGAACCCTCGACCAAGTGCTTAGAAGGCACCTGCTCTATCCACTGAGCTACGGGCGCTGATGGACGTGGGGAGCGTACCGATCTGAGGTCAGCCGGCTCCTCGCAAGCGCCCGAGGAACTTCTCCCGATCGACGAGCACGCGTGAGATGACGCCACGTCCGATCGTGACGTCGTCGGCGCCCTGCCAAGCGTGCACATCGAAGCGGAGGTTGCCTCCGTCCACCGCAGACAGAACGACGTCTACGGTGACCTCGGTTCCGACCGCCGTCGCGCTGACGTGGTCGAGTTCCACGCGAGTGCCGAGCGTCGTGGCTTCGTCTGCGATGTGACCGCCGAGCGCCCGTACGGTCACCGCCTCGGACCACGCGATCAGACGCGGCGTCGCGAGCACGGGTACGTCGCCGCTTCCCAGCGCCGCGGCGGTATCAGCGTCGCCTACCGTGAACGACCCAGCGGCGGTGAGCCCGACTTCGATCGTCATGGCGACGCAGCCTAGGCGCCCGCGACTGCACCCTGAATGCGGTGCCCCGGGATCGTGACAGGATCGGCCGGACGCCGACCGGAGGACGGCCAGGCGTGAGAGAGCCAGAACAGGGGAGTCAGCTGTGATCGAGGCACGCGAAGGCCGTCGAGTTGCTATTACCGGGGTGGGCATCCTGGCGCCTTGCGGGATCGGTGCCGAAGCTTTCTGGGCTGGTCTGTCCAAGCCGGCCGAGTCGGAAACCAATCGCTCTATCGATGACTTCGATGCCGCCGAGTGGGGCCTCAAGCACGTCGATATGCGCCGGATCGATCGGTTCGCCCAACTGGCCATCGCCGCGTCGACGCTGGCCCGCAGAGATGCTGGGATCGAAGAGGACTCGCCGTACGACCCGTACCGCTGCGGCGTGATGATGGGGACCGGCATCGGTGGGGCATACGCGTGGGAGACCAACGCGGAGCTGCTCATGGCGAAGGGGGTTAAGTACATCTCGCCGCTGGTGGTTCCGATGGTGATGCCCAACGCGGCTTCTGCCCACGTCTCCATTCGTAGCGGATTCGTTGGCCCGGTCGAGACGATCACGACCGCCTGTGCTGCCGGAACCCACGCGATCGGTCATGGGGCGAGGCTGATTGCGAGCGGGCGTGCTGATGTCGTGCTGGCCGGGGGCAGTGAGTCCTGCCAGACGCCGATCATGAACAACGGCTTCCTGAACATGAAAGCGCTTTCGCCCAGCGGCATCTCGCGCCCCTTCGACATCGCGCGAGATGGCTTCTGTTCGGCCGAGGCGGCGGCCGTCCTGGTACTCGAGGAGTACGAGGCAGCCAAGGCTCGCGGTGCCGCGATCTACGCCGAGATCGCGGGTACCGCCTCCACGGCAGACGCGCACCACATCACGGCTCCCTCACCGAACGGGGCCGGCGCAGTCGCTTGCATGAGAGCGGCGCTGGGCGACGCCGGAGTGAACGCCGACGAAGTCACCCATGTCAACGCCCACGGCACCTCGACACAGCTGAACGACGCGGCCGAAGCCATTGCAGTCAGAGAGGTCTTCGCAGGCACCCGCCCCGCGGTCACCTCGATCAAGGGCGTCACCGGCCACTCGCTCGGCGCCGCGGGTGCCGTGGAGGCGGTCGCTGTGGCTCTGAGCTACCGACACCGCGAACTGCCGCCCACCATGCATGTCACCGAACTCGACCCCGAGATCGACATCGACGTGGTACTCGAGCCACGGTCCTGGGATCCAGCCCCCGCGGTGTCGAACTCCTTCGCGTTCGGCGGACACAATGGCACCCTGGTCTTTCGCCCGATCTGATCGCGCACCGTCGGCATCCGGACATCGGGGCGACGGCTGATCAGCGGGCGGGCCGATGCGAGAGTTCATCGAGGATCACTTGGACGCGGGAAGTGAGTTCCGAACCGTCGAGATCCTCATGGAGCGTGGGCGGGGCCAACCGGCCGCCGAAGCCGACCGCGAGCGCCCCGGCGTCGAGCCACCGGCCTACCTCGTTCGTGGCGATGCCCCCAGTGGGCACGAAGGCCACGTCGGGGAACGGGCCGCGCAGGGCGCGCAGGCCGTCCGGTCCGATCAGGCCGGCGGGAACAACTTCACGGCGCGCACCACGAGCGCTCGGACAGCCGGTTTTCCACAAGTGCTACCCGTTGTCCACAATGCCGGTTTTGAGTCCCCTTGCGGGCCAACACAGCGACACCCTGTGAGTCACCTCATCGACCACAAGGAGCTGTGACATGAACGGCAATACGATCACTGTGTTCGGCAATCTGACCAAGGACCCGGTCCTCAAGTACCTGCCCACCGGCAAGGCCGTTCTCAACGTCACGGTTGCCTGCAATTACGGCTGGCGGGACAAGGAGTCGCAGACCTGGGTGGAAGGTGAAGCCTCCTTTTTCAAGGTCGAGTGCTGGGACGCGTTGGCCGAGAACATTGCGGAGAGCTTTCGCAAAGGAGACCCGCTCATCGTCGTCGGAAGGATGAACTGCCGGAAGTACGAACAGGAGGGGCAGACCAAAGAGTCCTGGGAGATCAGGGCCGACACGGTCGGACCTGACATGCGCAAACGTTCCGCGAGCCTGCGCCGCGTGCTGCGCAACAACCAGGCGACCGAGCCTCAGCCAGACTTCGATGGATCGGACGCGGCCGCCGATTCGGACGAGGATGCGGCGATCGAGGTTGGCTCCGTGACTCCAGCGCCGGAGCTGGCGGTCGCTAGCTGACGGCCTACCACCTGTCGACGCCTGGCAGCATCCTTGCGGACTCGGGCGGGTGCATGCGCTTTGGCATGTCAACGGCGCAGCCTCTGACCGGGTGCACGGAGCCTGCGGGAGGCCCCACGGCGAGGATCGCCTCGGGCTGAGAGAATGGGGGAGATCGCCGCAGTGACCTCAACTCGAAGGACAGCCTCCCCCCGTGGCTCAGTACATCTACTCCATGAACCGTGCCCGCAAGGCGCACGGCGACAAGGTCATTCTCGACGAAGTCACCCTGGCCTTCTTGCCCGGCGTGAAGATCGGCGTGGTCGGTCCCAACGGGGCAGGTAAGTCCACGGTCCTCAAGATCATGGCCGGTCTGGAACACGCATCAAACGGTGAGGCCGTCCTCTCGCCCGGCTATTCGGTCGGCATCTTGTTGCAGGAACCCCCGCTCAACGAAGCACTCGATGTCCGGGGCAACGTGGAGGAGGCTGTCGCCGATCTGCGTCAGACCTTGGCCCGGTTCGAGGCGATCAGCGAGGCGATGGCCCAACCCGATGCCGACTTCGACATCCTGCTGCCTGAACAAGGCGAGCTGATGGACAAGATCGAGCACGCCAACGGTTGGGAACTCGACAACCAGATCGAGATGGCGATGGATGCGCTGCGCTGCCCGCCTGGCGACGCCGACGTCACCGTGCTGTCCGGCGGAGAGCGCCGGCGGGTGGCGCTGTGCAAGCTGCTGCTCCAGAAGCCTGACCTCCTGCTACTCGACGAGCCGACCAACCACCTCGACGCCGAAAGTGTCCAGTGGCTCGAACAGCACTTGGAGAAGTACGAGGGCACCGTGGTGGCGGTCACCCACGACCGGTACTTCTTGGACAACGTCGCGGAATGGATCCTCGAGCTGGATCGGGGTCGCGCCTACCCGTATGAGGGCAACTACTCCACCTACCTCGAGATGAAGGCCGCCCGGCTCAAGGTGGAGGGTCAGAAGGACATCAAGCGGCACAAGCGGCTGGCCGATGAACTCCTCTGGGTGCGCTCCAACGCCAAGGCCAGGCAGACCAAGAGCAAGTCACGGCTCGCGCGTTACGAGGAGATGGCCGCCGAGGCGGAGAAGACTCGCAAGCTGGACTTCGAGGAGATCCAGATCCCGCCGGGTCCGCGACTGGGCAGCCTCGTCGTGCAGACTGCCGACCTGACCAAGGGCTTCGGTGACCGGCTGCTGATCGATGATCTTTCTTTCACCTTGCCGCGCAACGGGATCGTTGGTGTCATCGGCCCGAACGGGGCCGGCAAGACCACCCTGTTCAAGATGCTGATCGGGGACGAGAAGCCAGACGACGGTGAGATCAAGATCGGCGACTCGGTGAAGATTTCCTACGTCGAGCAGAACCGAGCCGGGATCGACCCGAAGAAGAACGTCTGGCAGGTCGTCAGCGACGGACTGGACTTCATCAAGGTCAGCCAGGTCGAGATGCCCTCGCGCGCGTACGTCGGCGCCTTCGGCTTCAAGGGACCCGACCAACAGAAGCCGGCCGGCGTGCTCTCCGGCGGAGAGCGAAATCGGCTCAACCTCGCGCTCACCCTGAAGGAGGGCGGGAACCTGTTGCTGCTCGACGAGCCGACCAACGACCTCGACGTCGAGACGCTCGGCAGCCTGGAGAACGCGCTGCTGGAGTTCCCCGGTTGCGCGGTGGTGGTCAGCCACGATCGGTGGTTCCTCGACCGGGTGGCCACCCACATCCTGGCCTACGAGGGCGAGTCCAACTGGTTCTGGTTCGAGGGCAACTTCGCCAGCTACGAGGACAACAAGATCGAGCGTCTCGGACCGGAAGCGGCTCGCCCGCACCGGGCCACCTATCGCAAGCTCACCCGCGACTGACCGAGGCTCTGCAGACAATGACCCGGCAGCGGGTGCCGGTGCCGATGCGCTGGGCGGACCAGGACCCGTTCCAGCACGTCAACAATGCGGCGTTCCTGACCTACCTCGAGCAGGCGCGTGTCGAGATCTTCTTCTCCGATGCCAAGGATCAGGGCGTCACGACCCTGTCCGAGGGCGTGGTCGTCGTCCGGCATGAGATCGATTACAAGCGCCCGGTGATCTACTCCGGGCGCCCGCTGATCGTCGAATGCTGGATCTCGCAGCTGCGCGCCGCGTCCTATCGGGTCGACTACCGGGTCTTTGACGGTGAGACGCTCGCGGTGACGGCTAACTCACTGCTGGCCACCTACGACATCCGAGCCGCCCGGCCACGTCGGATCACCCCGGACGAGCGCGCCTACCTCGAAGAATTCGTCGACACCGAGAACTGATTAGGTCAGGTCGAGGCGAGCCAGGCGGCCGTGTCCGGTGGCAGGGCCAGCCCGCCACTGTCGGCTGACGTGGTCAGGGAAGTCAAGGGTCCGCTGGCCAGCAGCAGGTCGCCTGGGGGCAGCACGATCGGCTCGGTGCCGGCGTTCAGCACGCAGACCAAGCCGTCCTCGCGTACGAAACCAAGAGCGTCTCGAGGAAGTTCGAGCCAGGTCAAGCTCGCCTCCGGCGCCATCGCCGACCTACCGCGCCAGGTGCGCCGGATCCGCAGCGCGTGCCGGTAGAGGTTCAGGATCGAGCAGGGATCATCGCCCTGGGCCGCCGCGGTGAGCCCGGCCCAGCCCTCGGGTGCCGGCAGCCAGCTCGATGCTCCTGGCGAGAAGTCGTACGGCGGTTCATCGCCGGCCCAGGGCAGCGGGACCCGGCTGCCGTCGCGGCCACGTTCGCGATGCCCGGATCGCTCCCAGATCGGGTCCTGCAAGGCCTCGTCCGGCAGATCGACGTCAGGGAGCCCGAGCTCATCGCCGTTGTAGACGTAGGCCACGCCGGGTAACGCAAGTTGCAACAGGGCGGCTGCTCGTGCCCGGCACAGGCCGACTTTGCCTCCGCCGTACCGCGTCACGTGCCGCGGCCGATCGTGGTTGGACAGGACCCAGCAGGCCGGAGTTCCGGTCCCGGCGATGCTGCGCAACGAACGATCAACAGCGGTTCGCAATTCCTCTGCGTTCCAGGGTGATTCGAGAAGTCGGAAGTTGAAGGCCAGGTGCAATTCGTCCGGACGGACGTAGCGAGCCACCCGTTCGTCATCGCCGACCCAGATCTCACCGACGGCCATCACCTCTGGGTAGGCGTCCAGGGTTCGTCGTACGCCTCTGTGCACTTCATGCACACCGTCGTTGTCGAACCGCGGATCATTCGAATCGCTCATCGAGTGCAACCCGTGCAGGGCATCGGGGCTCAGGTCGGGTAGACCCGCGGGCTTGGCCATGCCGTGTGCCACATCGATGCGGAACCCGTCCACCCCACGGTCGAGCCAGAACCGCATCGTGGTGTCCAGATCGGCGGCCACCTCGGGATGGCTCCAGTTCAGGTCGGGCTGTTCCGAGGCGAACAGGTGGAGGTACCACTGTCCATCCGGCAGCCGGGTCCAGGCCGGCCCGCCGAAGACCGACGGCCAGTTGTTGGGCGGCTCGACGCCATCCGGGCCGCGACCGCCGCGAAAGATGTACCGCGACCGTTCCGGATCGCCCGGCTCAGCCCCGCGGGCGGCACGAAACCACTCGTGCTGGTCGGAGGTGTGGTTGGGCACCAGGTCCACGGTGACCCTCAGGCCGAGTCCATGGGCTCTGGCCAGCAGCGCGTCGAAGGCTGCGAGGTCCCCGAAGAGTGGATCGACCGCTCGGGGGTCGGCAACGTCGTACCCGTGGTCAGCCATGGGGGAGCGGTAGAACGGAGTCAACCAAACGGCGTCGACGCCGAGTTCTGCCAGGTAGGGCAACCGGTCGGTGATCCCGCGCAGGTCGCCTATCCCGTTCCCGTCGTGATCGGCGAAGCTCCGGACGTAGACCTCATAGAAGACCGCCCCGGTCCACCACATCAAGACTCCGGGAACCGGTTGATCATGCTCTGGGCGGCCATCGTCAGGTAGCTCCACAGCGTTTCGTCCTGCTCCGGGGTCAAGTTCAGGCTGTCCACCGCCTGCCGCATCCGGCTCAGCCAGGCGTCGCGCTCCACCTCGCCGATAGCGAAAGGTGCGTGCCGCATCCGCAGCCGTGGGTGCCCGCGCTGGTCGGAGTAGACGCTCGGACCGCCCCAGTACTGCTCCAGGAACATCCGGAACCGCTCCTCGGCCGGTCCGAGGTTCTCCTCCGGATAAATGGGACGAAGGATCGGATCGACAGCGACGCCCGCGTAGAAGTGCGCGACGAGTCGCGAAAAGGTGTCGTGACCGCCCACCTCGTCGTAGAAGGTTCGGACGCGCCGATCGGTGCCTGCCATCTACTCGATGGTGCCTGACCGCTCCGATTCAGCTACCAGCGGCCCCCGCATCCTGGCGATCCCGAGCAGCAGCAGGGTCAGCAGACCCAGCAGGCCCGACCAGGTCACGACCGCGCTGGCCGACATCCATTCCGCGGCCGTTCCGGCACCGACGATCGCGAGACCCTGACAGGCGTAGAGCCCGCTGACCGCTACCCCGAAGGCACGCCCCCGGTAGGCAGCCGGCACCGCCCGAACGAAGGAGACATTGAGCGGAATCAGATAGCTCGCGCCGAACCCGGACAGCGCAAGCAGCACCAGGACCACGGCGAAGTTGTCGATCAATCCGGCCAAGATCAACGGGACGACGGAGAACAGGGCCAGCGGATAGGTCAACTTCTCACGCAGATCCGGTGGGCACAGTCGGCCGATCACGACGCCGCCGATGATCAGCCCCACCGGATTGGCGGCAAGGAACACCCCCACCCCGATCGGTCCTAACCCGAATTCGGCCACGAAGGGCACCGCGACTCCCTCCGGCGCGGTCACGAACAGCTGCCCGACCCACAACAGCGCGACGATGCGAAGCAGCATCTTGTTCCGGGTCAGCACCCGCAGGCCGGCGACCGTGTCACGCCAGAGCGATATCGAGGCTCCAGCCGGCTCGTCCGCGACCGGCCGGTCCTCGACCCCCCACCGGACAAGTGCCGCCGAAAGGAAGAACGTGGCGGCATCGACCAGTAGCGCGCCGCGCGCCGAGATGGTCAGTACCAGGACGCCACCACCAACGAACCCGAGTACCTGCGCGACCTGACTACTGATGCCGGTCACGGAAGTGCCCACGGCGTACCGGTCGCCCAACAGGACGTCTGGCATCAGGGCCGAGCGGGCCGACTCGAAGGGCGGCGCCAACAGCGACGCGGCGAATAGCATCGTCAGCATCAGCCAGAGCGGTAATCCTGGAATTGCCAAGCACGCCACCAGAACCCCGCGCGCCAGGTCGCTGCCTACGAGGACCGAACGTCGACGCAGCCGGTCTGCCAGCGTTGACAGGACGGGACCGCCCAGCACCCAGGGCGCGTAGCTGATCCCGAATGTTGCGGCGGCCAAGAACGGGGAGTCGGTCGATTCGAAGACCAGCACGGCCAGGGCAACGCGGACGAGTTCGTCACCGATCAGGGACAGTAGGTAGGCGAGGAAGAGAAAGCGGAACTCGCGTACACCGAAGACCTCCCGATAGGTGGCCGAGCGTTCACCCACCGGGCGCTGCCTGACCGGTCTCGCCCGGACCCATCCCCATGATCGGTAGCGGACTGGCGATGCCGAGTTCGCTGAACCGCCGTGCTATCCGCAGCCGCAGTTCACGGGCGACCCGCCACTGATCGGCAGTGGTGGTACGCACCTGCAGGCGCAGGATGATCGCGCTCGCGGTGATCTGTTCGACACCGAGAGACTCCGCCTCGCCGAGCACCTTGTCCGCCCAGCCCTCGTCGCGCACCAGCGCGTCGCCGGCCTCCTGCATCGCCTGCCGGGCCTGATCGAGGTCCGTCTCGTGCGACACCGGTACGTCGAGAACGACTTGGGCGTACCCCTGGCTCTTGTTCCCGACCCGGATGATCTCACCGTTGCGCACGTACCAGACCACCCCGGCGTTGTCCCGTAGCCGGGTGATGCGCAGGCCAACGCCCTCGATCGTGCCGCTTGCCTCCCCGAGGTCGACCACATCGCCGACGCCGTACTGGTCCTCCAGGATCAGGCCGATGCCGGACAGGAAGTCCTTGACCAGGTTCTGTGCCCCGAAGCCCAGCGCCACCCCGACCACTCCGGCACTCGCCACGATGGGGGTGAGATTGATGCCGAGCTCACCCAGGATCAGCACGACCGTGATGGACAGGATCACGATGGAGGTGAAACTGCGAAGCACCGAGCCGATGGCGGCTGCCCGTTGGGTGCGCCGTTCGCTCGGGATCACCGAATCCTTGAGGCTGTTGCGCGCCCGGTCGCTCAACGGCCGCAGGATCACCGGCGTATCGCCGCTGGCGGTTCGCTGGGTGAGCCGTCGGATGCCACGATGCAGCAGGAACCGGGTCACCAGGGCGACCAGAAGGATGACGATGATCTTCGCTGAGGTGACTCCGATCGCCTCGGCGCGCTCGGACAACCACGCAGGCAGCACATTCGCAGATGTCGTCATCAGGAGCCGGTTCATCACCTGAACAGGGTGCCAGGCCGGCCTTTGCGTGCCTCGCCGGAGGGCCGACAGGATTCGGGCCCGGAATCCGGTGCGCGAGATCCGCGATCTTCGGGGCATGATATGGCCACAAGGTCGCCCCTCCGGGCTCGCAGCCGGCGGGAATCGCAGCGGGCGCCTGCGGAGGTGAGGCATGGCTCGGGGCTCGGTGACCTTGCTACTGAACGCGACGTACGAACCGCTGTGCGTCGTTTCTGCGCGTCGGGCGGTCGTGCTCGTCCTGTCCGCGAAGGCCGAGAGCGTCCAGGACAGTGGCCGGGCCATGCACAGTGCCACTCTGTCGGTGCCGGTTCCCGCGGTCATCCGGTTGACGAGATATATCCGGGTGCCCTATCTCGGCCGCACCCCGTTGTCGCGTCGAGCAGTCTTCGCCCGCGACGCGGGAAAATGTGTCTACTGTGGAATCGCGGCGACGAGCATCGATCACGTCATGCCCCGCAGTCGCGGCGGTGCGCACAGCTGGGACAACGTCGTGGCCGCGTGCCGAAGGTGTAATCACGCAAAGGCCGATCGGACCCTGGCCGAATTGGGCTGGCGGCTGCGCACCATCCCGCAGGCACCGCGAGGTGCCTCCTGGCATCTACTCAGCCAAGGAATCACCGACGTGACGTGGCAGGAGTGGCTCGAGCCGGCCGAGGCGGTCAGCGCGTGATCGTCATCTAGCCAGCTACCCCAGTTAAGCACTCCTGCTGGATCGTCGTAGCGTTCCGTTGTGACCCAACCCCACGAACTTCCCGCGCTGGAACAGGCCGTGGCGATTCGCGAACGCGCGCTGAGCCCGGTCGAGTTGGTCGAGCACTATCTCGACCGCATCACCGCCATCGACCGGCCCGACGACGCCTCTGCGGGTCTGGGCGCCTTCTTCACCATCACCGGCGATCAGGCGCGGGAGCAGGCCGCCGACGCCGAGCGGGCGGTGCTCGCCGAGGACGACGACCTGAGTCCACTGCACGGGATTCCCACCGCGCTCAAGGACCTGAACCTCACCGCCGGAGTCGCGACGACCTTCGGCTCGGTGACCATGCACGACTTCGTGCCAGACGTCAGCGACGTCGTGGTGGACAAGCTGCGGGCGGCCGGCACGATCAGCCTGGGCAAGACCGCGACGCCGGAGTTCGGCTTTCCTTGCTACACCGAACCGGCTTTCGCCGGCCCGGCCCGCAACCCGTGGGACGTCGAGCGGCTCTCGGGTGGCTCCAGCGGTGGTGCGGCCACCGCGGTCGCGGCCGGGCTGGTGCCGATCGCGCTGGGCTCCGACGGCGGGGGCTCTATTCGCATCCCGGCCAACTGCTGCGGGATCTTCGGAATCAAGCCCAGCCGGGGCAGGATCAGCAGCGGCCCACTTGGTGCCGACACGACCGGACTGTCGGTGAACGGGCCACTGGCCCGCACGGTTCGGGATGCGGCGGCAATGCTCGACGCGATGGCCGGCATGGTGCAGGGGGACCCGTACTGGGCCCCACCACTTCTCGATGGTGAGACCTTCCTGGCCTGCGCCGACCGGAGCCTCGGCCGGTTGCGAATCGGGCGCTATCTCGAGTCCGGAATGCCCGGCGCCGCAGTAGAGGCCGAAGTCGAAAGAGCCTGGGCGGCAACATCGGCATTGCTCGAATCCCTCGGCCACGAGGTCGAGGACCTGCCGACTCCGCCGCTCACGGCCAAGGTGGTCGATGATTTCGAGACCGTCTGGTGTCTTTCCGGGACGACGCTGCCGATCAGTGACAGCCAGGCCGGCGATCTCCAGCCACTGACTGCCTATCTGCGCGATCGCGGGATGGGGTTGAGCGTCAAGCAGGCGATGGATGCGTTGTATGCCCTGCGTATCTTCGCCCGGAAGTGGGTCGAGGAGACCGCGGGGTACGACGTCGTGCTGGCTCCGGTCTGTTCCATGACTCCACGACCGATCGGCTGGTTCGGACAGGATGGAGCGGGCGCGCCGGACTTCGAGCGACAAAAGCGCTACGCCGCGTACACCGCGGTCTACAACGTGACCGGGCAGCCGGCGGTCAGTGTGCCGCTGTACTGGACCGAGGACGGTCTGCCGATCGGCTCGATGCTGGTCGGCAGGCCCAGCGACGAGGCGACTCTTATCGCCCTCTCGGCGCAGCTGGAGGAGGCGCAACCCTGGCTCGAGCGTCGGCCTCCGGTGTGGTGATGTGAGCTGACTCCGGTCGCCGTACAGGGATTCGCTAGGTTGTGCGCGTGAGCGTGGTGGAGACGATCCTCGTGTTCGTGGTGGCTCCGGCGGCCGTTGTCGGGGTCATGGCCGTACTCATCTGGGGTCCCAGGGCTGCCCGGGCAGCCAGGTACCGTCCCGGCCGTGAGTGGCCCTACGAGCCCGTCTGGTACGCCCCGCATCCTCTTGCCGTGCAGGACATGTCCCACGACGAGCCGCCTGCCCGCCGTCCTCAACTTTCTGCTGGATCGTCGGCGACGACGGCCGCTACGGGAACTGCGACGACCGCAGCCGGCGGCGCGAGAGGAACCTGGTGAGCCGCAATGACCACGCATGAGACCCGCCAGAGCGTGGCGACCGATGTTCCGGCGAAGGCGGCTGATGTTGCCGCCACCACGACGGGTGAGTACACCACCGGCGACCGGAGTCCGTTCACGCTCAAACAACTCGAGCGCCTCGATGAAGCACTGACGATGGCCAGCCGGGAGACCGCGATCAACTTCAGCGTGTACGTCGGACGCCTGTCCGGCGACAGCCGGGCCACCGCCGAGGGGCTGCACCCGGGCATGGGCGCGAAGGCCGCCAACGGCGTGCTGCTCGCAGTCGATCCCGGTCAGCGGCTTCTCGAGATCGTCACCGGGCAGCAGTCGGTCAAGCGGCTGCCTGACCGGTCGTGTGCGCTCGCAGCCCTGTCGATGACGGCGGCATTCGGGTCGGGTGACCTGGTCGGCGGGATCGTGAACGGCCTCCGGATGCTGTCCGACCAAGCCGGACACCCGTCCCGCTTCCGCTAGGCCGGCGCGAGCCGCATCCGGCCCACACTCAGGCTGGGGGCGCAGCGTCCCGTGCTCGGCATCGAAGGGCCCTGGCGATCCCGTCCCTGGACTCGGTGATCAGCCGACGCAGGGCGGCGGGGTGCGAGTCGTCGGCCAGCCAAGCGTCGGCGGCATCGAGCGTCGATTGTTCGACGAGCACCGGAAAGAGGTAGGCGGCCACGTTCTTCGCGATCTCACCGGGCCGTCGTTGCCAGATCTCGCCGACCTCGTCGAAGAACCGGGCCACGTACGGCCGGCAGAGTTCAATCTGCGCTGGGTGCCAGAACCCGAGGAGGGTCGCCTCCTGGACCGCGTTAGGGACGCCCTCGGACAGACCCAGAGCCCACGCCAGTTCCTTCGCCTGCGAGGTCGGCCGCAGCGCGTTGGCGGTGGCGGCTCGACGTTGACCGGTGGCCGTGGGGTCGCGCTGCAACTCGGCCTCGATTTCCGCGTCGCCGGCGGCACCGATCGCCACCAGGCCGCTGAGCAGCGCCCACCGCGCGTCGGCGTCGATTGTCAGCCCGTCGAGGTTGTGCGAGCCGTCGAGTAGCCCGCGCAGCCGGTCAGCGTGCTCATCGGTGCGGGCAGTGGTGGCGAAAGTCCGCGACCAGGCCAGTTGGATGTCGCTCCCGGCGGGTGCTGCTCGCAGGCCTTCCCAGGCTTTGTCGGCTAGCTGCGCCCAGCCGGTTGCAGCCCAGGACGGGTCGACGTAGGTCGTGAGTGCGGCCTGTACTTGACGCAACAGAGCCTGCACGACGCTGATCTCGTCCTCCGCGTCGATCCCGGCAAGCACCAGCCGGACGTACTCGCGGCCCGCCCACTCGGCGTCGCGGGTCATGTCCCACGCCGCCGACCAGCACAAGGTTCTGGCCAGCGAGTCGGTGAGGTCGCCGATCCGCGCCGCCAGGGTGGCCAACGATCGGTCGTCGAGACGCAGTTTCGCGTAGGTCAGGTCATCGTCGTTGACCAGCACGAGGTCGGCACCGGGCAGGCCGACGATCTCGCCGACCTCGGTGCGTTCTCCCTCGATGTCCAACTCCATGCGGGAGGTACGGACCAGACCCTTAGGACCGGCGGAGTACAGCCCGACGGCCAGCCGGTGGCGCCGAAGCACCGGGTGCTCGGGCACCGCGCTCTGCAGCACGGCGAAGGACGAGTAGTTGCCGACGGCATCGAGCTCGTAGGAGGGTCGCAACGTGTTGACCTGGCTGGTCGCCAGCCACATCTCCGACCAGTTCGACAAATCTCGGCCGGAGACCTCGGACAGCACAGCAAGGAGATCGGCGAAGGTCGTGTTCCCGTACTCGTACCGCTTGAAGTAGACCTTCATGGCGTCGAAGAACTGGCCCTGACCGACGTAGGCGGCCAACTGCTTGAGGACCGAGGCGCCCTTGGCGTAGGTGATCCCGTCGAAGTTGACCTCGACTGCTTCCACGTCCGGGATGTCGGCCGCGACCGGGTGCGTCGAGGGCAGCTGGTCCTGGCGATAGGCCCAGGTCTTCTCGATGTTGGCAAAGGTCGTCCAGGCCGTGCGGTACCTCGTGGCCTCGGATTGGCAGACCACGCTGGCATAGGTGGCGAACGACTCGTTGAGCCAGAGGTCGTCCCACCAGCGCATGGTCACCAGGTCCCCGAACCACATATGGGCCAGCTCGTGCAGGATCGTCTCCGCGCGGCGCTCGTACGCCGTTTGCGTTGTCCTGGAACGGAAAACGTAGTCCTCGAGAATGGTTACCGCACCGGCGTTCTCCATGGCTCCCGCGTTGAACTCGGGGACGAAGAGCTGGTCGTACTTGTCGAAGGGGTACCGGTAGTCGAAGACCCGGTGGTAGAAGTCGAACCCCTGCTTGGTGACCTCGAAGAGCTCGTCCGGATCTAGGAATTCGGCTAACGAGGAGCGGCAGTACAGCCCCAACGGGATGCCCTCGTGCTCGTCGGTGACCTTGTAGTACGGCCCCGCGATCAGCGCGGTGATGTAGGTCGAGATGCGCGGTGTGGTCCGGAAGTGGACCAGCTTGGCTCCGCCCGAGCCTTCTTCACTGGCATCCACGAGGGAGTTGGACACGACCTCCCAGTCCGGTGGGGCGGTGATGTGGAAAGTGAACGCGGCCTTGAGGTCGGGTTGGTCGAAGCAGGCATACATCCGCTTCGCATCGGCGGTCTCGAACTGCGAGTACAGATACACCGAGCCGTCCACCGGGTCGACGAATCGGTGCAGTCCCTCACCGGTGTTGGTATAGCGGCAGGTCGCATCCACAACGAGCACGTTCTCGGCCTGCAGCCCGGTCAGCGGCAACCCGGTCGATGGACGGTAGGCCGACGCGTCGACTGATTTCCCGTTCAACGTCAACTCGGCGAAACTGTCGGCGATCACGTCGATGAAGCTGTCTGCTCCCGGCTGGCTGCAGGTGAACCTGACCACGGTTCGAGAGCGAAAGGTCACGTCTCCGGGCTTGCCGCCGCCGTCGGTCAGGTCGAGCGTCACGTCGTAGTCACCCACGTCGAGCAGTTCTGCTCGACGTGCGGCGTCGGTCCGGGTCAGGTTCGCAATGGCCACGGAGAGGGAGTCTGTCATCAGCGTTGTTCCGCCGCGAAACGAGCCGCAGGGAATAGCAGCTAGCCGCCGCACGGTTGACCTTGTATGACTGTTGCTGATCCGCGTCCTGACCACACACCCCGGGTGGACTTCTGGTTCGACCCCGCCTGCCCTTGGTGCTGGCTGACCTCCCGGTGGATCCTCGAGGTGAAGAAGGTGCGCGACATCGATCTGCACTGGCACGTCATGTCGCTGACAATCCTCAACGAGGAACTCGACAAGCCCAAGGACTACCAGGAGATGCTCGCCAGGGCCCTTGGCCCGGTACGGGTGCTGACCGCGGCGCAGCAGAAGCTCGGTTCCGAGGTTCTCGGCCCGCTCTATACGGCTATGGGGACGCGAATTCACCAGGAACGTCCCTCACCGGAGGATGGCTCGGCGGACGACCAGGGCGGGCCCGATCCGCGAGCGATGATCGTCGAGTCGCTGACGGAAGCGGGTTTGCCCGCCGAGTTGGCCGATGCCGCTGATTCCGAGGAGTTCGACGAGGCACTGCGGGCCTCCCACCACGAGGGCATGGACCCGGTCGGCGATGACGTCGGCACACCGGTCATGCACATCGACGGGACGGCGTTCTTCGGCCCGGTCATTTCCCGCGTTCCGACCGGCGATGAGGCTGCCAAGGCCTTCGACGGAGCGGTCGCGCTCGCGAACCTGCCGTACTTCTACGAGCTGAAGCGGACCCGTACCGAGGACCCGCAGTTCGACACAGTCCCCTCGAGCTGAGTGCCCGCGTCATTCAGCGGGCGCTAGCAGAATCTCGAGGTCGAACAGCTCGAGCCGTGGTGCGGCGAACGTCTCGAGGTCATCAGCATCGGTCTCGCCCTGCTCGCCGCATACGCCTCATGCCATTGGGGGCTATCGCGCGAGCCACTGGTTCCCACCTGCTATGAGGACGCATCATTCGGCTCGCTCGTCGGTGGCGTCCCAGCCGATGTAGCTGGTTGCCAGGGATCTCCCCAACGTGCATGTCGGGCAGCCCGATACTCGTCGCGATGCCGTTTGCTGAGCGTTACGTCCTGGATTCCCGGTTCGATGGCGCAGATGGGCATCCGGATGTGACCGGTCCGGATCTGTGGGTGTCGCAGGATGCGGGCTGAGCGACCGATCGGGGGCTGGGTGCCGGCGACGACATAGGCGTACTTCTCGTCCTCGTAGCCCCGTTCAGCCCCCTTCACCTGCCGATGGCGGATGGACCGGGTCAGTCGGACCGCGAAGTGACACCAGTCCTGGGTTTGCTCCAGTGGACAGGCACTCTCGTGCGGGCAGGGCGCGAGCACGTGTCGTCCGGCAGCAATCAGGGCGGCCCTGGCCCGTAGGACCCGCCGGTAGCCGGCGGGTGTTCCTGGCTCGACGACCACAACCACGGGGGCCGCAGTGGCCATCTCGAGAACGAGCGGGGCCTGCGTAACCGCGTCCAGTTCGCCGAGGAGGAATCCGCCGACGACCAGGTCGAAGTCGGCGGTCATTGTCGCCCAGCCGGGTCGATCGAGACGATCAGCGGAATGGGTGACCTCGACGGGGCTGTTCTTCAGCATCCGCTGAGCCGCAGCCAGCGCCGACTCTGAGGCGTCGACCAGGTGACTCGACGCCAGAGACGGGAACGCATCTGCCGCCGCCCAGGTGCAGGCGCCGGTGCCGGCCCCCAGATCGAGCAGAGTCCGTGGCTGGAAGTCTGGGCGGGACGCGACGAGCCGATCGAACACCTGGCGGGCTGCTGCGTAGGTGGCCGGCATGCGGGTCGTCAGGTACGCAGCGCAGTCAAGCGGGGATGTCAGGATCGGTTGAGTGGCAGGCTGATCCGAGCGGTATCGCGCGCTGAGCCGATCTGCGGCCCCGCCTAGTTCGGTAACGGAATAGGCGTCCAGTTCGGCTTCCAGCTCCTGCCGCAGGGGGCCGGGAAGGTCAACCACGAAAGAGCTGCCAACCACGTCGTACGGCGAGCCGGGTCGTCTCCTCGTCGTACGGACTTCCCTCTGGCAGCGGAGCGTTGCATCCGGTCTCATCGGCGGATCCGCCGAGGGTCGCCCGGATCACGCCCTCCAGCGCAAGCAACTCCGCACGCTGGCCAGAGACGAACTCGACGTCCACGACCGCGCCATGGCCTGGGACCACGGGTCCGCGCGCAAGGCCGTGCAGGCGCTCCAGGGTGGCAGCCCACTCGAGAGGGTAGGAATCCTCGAATCCCGGCGGGTTGCCCTCCTCGACCAGGTCGCCGGCGAAGATGACGGACCGGTCGCTGCCACAGTCGATCTCGACGATCAGATCGCCATCGGTGTGGCCGCGCCCGAGGAAGCGCAGATCCACAACTCGGCCTCCGACGTTCAGCTCGGCCCGATCATGAACCAACCGGTCCGGTGGGTCGATGGGTGCTGACTGGATCTGATCCGCGGTGTCGCCGCTGCCTGCGTCGCGAGCCGATTGCGTGGCCGTGCCGCGTTGCAGTTCCCCGGTTCTGCGCAGCTCGGCCGCGGCCAAGACGTGTCCCCAGATCTCGGCCGGCCGGAATGCGGCATTTCCGAAGCAGTGATCCCAGTGGGCGTGCGTGTTCACCACCGTCCATGGATGAGGCGTGATCCGGCGGAGCGCATCGATCAGGTCGGCTGCTTCTCCCAGATGCAGTCGGGTGTCGACGACCAGGCAGGCGTCGTCCCCGATGACGAGGCCACAGTTGAGATCCAGGGAAGTGTGTCGGCGCACGAAAACACGGTCGCCGACCTCTTGCCACGCCTCGCTGGTGGTCAAGTGGCGCTTGGGCCAAGCGGGCGATCGGGATCGTGCTCGCCGGGTGCCAGCTCTTTCAACTCCACGAAGATGCAGTGGCTTTCCGTATCGCCGATGTTGTGCCCGTAGTGCTCCTGGGCGCCGATCCATCTGACCGTTCCGGCGGACAGCTCGACATCGACTTCCTTGTCCCCGCCGCCAAGTCGTCTCGAAAAGCTGCTCAGCGTGTACATCACGCTGTCGGGGTGGCTATGCGGCTTGGTCTTGTATCCGGGCTTGTCCCGGTACTCCAGCACCCGGACGCGATCGTTCTCGAAGATTGTCCGGTAGGCATCCGGATCTGTGATGGTCGGTCCTGATCCATCGCGACAACCTATCCGGCTGGGCCGCCGATCAGCGGTTTGCCTGACGCACGTGCGCGAGTTCCGCCATGCTTCTGGCCGAGTCTTGATCGGCCGTTAGGGCGCAGGTCCCGGGTCGGCGCCGGGTGGCCAGTCTGTTCGGGGTGGGGGTGGTCGGTGGGTGTGGTTGATCCGTGGCCTTCGCTGCGGGTCGAGTCCTCGGGGTGGTCGCAGCCAGATCCGGCCCCGGTGGTGGAAGGCTTCCCAGTGGCCTTGTTCGATTTCGCGGTGGTGGTGCCAGCAGAACAGGCCGCCGTTTGTCTGGTCGGTCCGCCCGCCCTCGCTCCAGGGGATCAGGTGGTGGATCTGACACCAGGAGGCCGTGCGTGCGCAGCCGGGCCAGACGCAGCCGCCGTCGCGGATCTCGATCGCGGTTCTCGGGGCGCCGGTGTACAGGCGGCGTTCCCGGCCGACGTCGACCGGTTAGCCGTGGGCGTTGAGGACGGCGGGAATGATCGCCGCGTCGC
>JACCQS010000001.1 GCA_013814015.1 Geodermatophilaceae bacterium
TCCAGAAGATCATCCAGGTCACCAGCGCGACGGCGATGACCGAGGTGATCGCCTCGAACAGCTCACGGGAGCGGGAGTCCGACAGCAGGCTGGTCTGGGTATAGGTCAGCAGGGCTCCGAACCCGACGCTGAGGGCGACCGCTATGACGACGCCCAGCCAGACCGGTGGCAGCTGCCGCTGGCGATCGGACTTGACCAGGTAGGCGATCAAGATGCTGACCACCAAGGTGGCCTCGAGGCCTTCACGGAGCCCGATCAGGTAGCTAGCCGCGAATGCCTGATCCACCCCGCCGCCTTCCATCGCTCATGCCCCTAACTTAGCTAAGGCATACCTTACCCAGCCTCAGCGAGTACGCAAGGACCGCGACGATCAGGGGAAGACTCTTACGAATCTCACGCCGCAGGGCCCCTGAGTCGGCACGGGCGGTCAGAGGTTGAGTTGTCCCTCGATGCAGGTCACTGTGCCGCCGCCGACCCAGATCACTCCCTCGTCGTCGCGCGAGACGTGCACGCGTCCCGCGCGGCCCAATGCAGTTCCCTGGCTGACTACGTACGGCGCCGTGGCCCGACCGGTCCGCAGCAGCCATGACGCGAGGGAGGCGTTCAAGCTGCCGGTGACCGGATCCTCGTCCGTCGAGCCGTTCTTGGGAAGGAACGCGCGCACCTCGAAGGCGTGCGGCGAACCTGGCGGGTACGGGCCCACAACGCCCAGGTCGAGATCGACGAAACCTGGCTGCAGGGCGAGCACTGCCGCGGCGCTCTCGAGCAGGACCGCCACCCATCCCGGTCCGTTGTCGGCCCATTGAGCGTCGACGATGTCGGCTCGCGCAATGCCGAGCATGGAGGCGATCCGCTCCAGCAGCGCTGCCTCGACCGGCCCGTCGCGCAGCAACGGCGGCGCGGCGAAGGCCAGCCCATCGGCGGTACGGCGGATCCGGACCAGCCCGGCGGCGCACTGTTGCACGATGTCTCCGCCTCTTGGGCCGCCACCAGTGGCGACAGCTTGACCGGCGGCCAGCCATGCATGGCAGGTGCCCAGCGTCGGGTGCCCGGCGAACGGCAACTCGGCAGCGGGGGTGAAGATCCGTACCCGGTAGTCGGCGCCTGGCTCGGTGGGCGGCAGGGCGAACGTCGTTTCGGAAAGGTTCGTCCAGTTCGCGAAGCGCTGCATCTGTTCGGCGCTCAGTCCGTCCGCGTCGAGTACGACGGCGACCGGATTGCCGTGATAGGGCGTGGTTGTGAAGACATCGACCTGGGAAAATCGGCGGGCCATGTCGGCAGTCTGCCCGAGCTGGTCGACCGCATGTGCTGGTGCGCGGATTAGGCTCGACCGGCCATGCGAGACACAGCGAGCCACCCGCAGCGTGCCTCGGCAGTCCGCGAGGTGGCCTATCCGGTCGAGCATGTCTGGCAGGCGATGGCAACACTGCTGCCGTACTGCTCGGTCTGTGACGTCTCAGTCAGCGTGATCAGTCCGGGACAGCTCCGAGCAGGTACGGAGTTCCGTGCCTTTCCGGGCCGACGTACCGAGCGAGCCGACGGACCCGATGCAACGCCTGCGGCTGACGGGCCCGTCGCAATGCGCGCGGCCGACGGCGGGATGCCTGGCGAGATCATCGACTGGTCCCCGCAACGTTCGGTGGCCACCCGGCTCGAAGCCGGCAGCGAAACCGTCGTCGTTCGGGTGGAGATGTCCACGGCGACTCCGGATACCACGATGGTGACGATCAGCGTCGAGGTGACACCGCATCTGCGCAGCCGGATCGCCGCGGCGATGAGCCGCTCGAGTTATGTACGGATGGCCAGGCGCACGGTCGAGGGTGAGATCGAGAAGCTGCCCGCGCATCTCGCCCTGCTCGAAGAACCCGAGCGCTGACCGCTGGAAGTCCGAGAGGTCAGTACCGCTTTGCTCACCGCCTTTGCCTACCTGAGGCGCCAACACGCCGATCGTTTCGCGCGTGTCCCGGACAGCAGGTTGGCAAAAGCGGTGTCACAGCGACGCAGGCTGTCTCGTCCACTCAGTGCGGGATGCACCATCCCGCGGTCCGGCCTGCGCGGAGGTCCGGCGTAGGGGAAGGTGGTCCCGGTGGAGGCACAGCGCGCGGCCGAGATCTTCGCGGACCAGCGGAGTTACCTGCTCGGCGTCTCCTACCGGCTGACCGGGAGCTGGGCCGACGCGGAGGACCTGGTTGCCGAGGCGTGGCCGCGTTGGGCCGAGCACGCCGACGAGGTGTTGGATCCGCGGGCCTGGCTGACCCGGGTAGTGGGGCGGTTGTCGTTGGACCATCTGCGTTCGGCGCGGGTACGGCGAGAGACCTACGTCGGACCGTGGCTGCCCGAACCGCTGATCACCTCGGCCGGCGGCACCGTCGGCAGCGGCGCTGGCCGCGCGGACAGCCGGGGCGGGGGCGGCAACCCCAGCCACGAGCGGGACCCGCTCGACATCCTGGTCACCGACGAGTCGGTACGGATGGCCTTTCTGGTCGTACTGGACGAACTCAGCCCCGAACAACGACTGGCCGTCGTCCTGCATGACGTACTCGGACTGGACTTCGCGGACATCTCGGAGGTGATCGGATGCTCGGTCCCCATGGCCCGCCAGCACGCAGCGCGCGGTAGGCGGCGACTCAGCGATCTCGATCCCGCGCCGCGTCAGCCGGCTGATCTGGCCTGGGCGGTGCTCGGCGAGATGTCCACCGCGCTCTTCGCCGGCGACATTCATCGACTGTCAGAACTGCTCGCGCCGGATGTCGTGCTGACCAGTGACGGTGCCGGCAAGGTCTCCGCCGCGCGACGACCGGTCGTGGGTGCGGCCAAGGTCGGCGGCTTCCTCGCCGGGCTCGTTTCCCGGTACGGGTCAGGCGCGAGCGTGGAACCGGTGCTGGTCAACGGCGACCCAGGATTCCTGGTACGGGTGAAAGGCCCTCGGCCCCAGGATGCGCCGGTCTCGGTCTACACCGTTGCCGTGCGCGGCCGGCAGATCGTCGCCCTGTACGCCGTACTCGCCCCGGACAAGCTCACCCGGCTCAACTGACTCGGTCCGGGCCTCCCGCGGCTCGGCGAAAGGCAGACGCCGGAACCGGTGCGGATCACCGGGGCTGGCTCGACTCGGCATGCGTCGGGAGCGGGACGACGCAGGCATCTCCGGTGCTGAAGCCCTGCGAACTCAGGCCAAGGCTGCTGTTGAATCGGGCCCGCATGTTCTCCAGCGCGATCAGGTACGTCAACTCGACCACGCCCGCATCGCCGAACCGCTCCCGCAGCTCAGCGACCATTCCGTCGGTGACCGTGGACAGCTCACCACTGACCGCTTCGGCGTACCCGAACGCCGCCCGCTCGTCGGCGTCGAAGGCATCCGACGTACGCCAGTGCGCGGCCTGCTTCAGGATCGCCGAATCCAGGTTCTTGCGCTGCCACAACGACGCACCGAAATCGACACACCACGAACAGCCCAGGTGTACGGCCGTGACGAAGACGACCAGATGATCCAGATGCTCGGGCAGCAAGCTGCGCCGGCGCTCACCGGCCATCTCCATCAGACTCCACGGCCAGAAGACGCCGGGGTGATGGCTGGTCGCCAGTGCACTGTCGAGATCGGCACCGTAGGTCTTGCGAACGTAGTCAAGTGCTCGCCGGGTCAGGAACGACGGCCGGTTCGTACGGTCCTGCAGAGCTAACGGGATTCGGGCCATGACTGCCTCCAGCAGGTAGCTGTGCTCTGTAGCCCGCCGATCGGGCCGACACCGCTAAGACGAGACAGCCCGACTCGACGTGACAGCGCCGACACCAAATCGCACGTACATCCGGAGGCCCGCAGGTGCTGCGATCTGGCCCGCGCCGCGCGGGCTACCAGAGTGCGGCTGGGAGTTGGCCCTCGAGTGCGAGAAGCGCCTGCTTGGACTCCACTCCGTCTCCGCCGCTGAACCCGCCGAGCCCGTTGCCGGCCACCACTCGATGACACGGCACGACGATCGGGATCGGATTGCTTCCCATGATCGAGCCGATCCCACGTGCTGGGATCGTCGAACCGGAACGCTCGGCCAGCTGGCCGTAGGTGACAACTTGGCCGAAGCGGACCGTCTCGTACAGCGTGCCCAGCACCAGCCGTTGCGCGACCGACATCAGTTGCCAGTCGACCGCAACGGTGAAGGCCCGCAGCGATCCGGCGAAGTACGCCGCCAACTCCGTACGCGCCTGAGCGGTCCGGGCCGCATCGTCGACCACCGGCAGGCCGAGCCGAGCGGCGAGCCGACGCCGTACCTCGACGCTGTCCCGAAAGTGCGTCGCGACCACGCCGGAGCGGGTGACCGCGACCAAGACGTCCCCGACCGGAGTTGCCACGACGCCAAAGGCCACCGTGTCTCGTTCGGCGCCGGAGTACGCCCGCTCAGGCCCCAGGGTCTCGGATGTCAAACCCACGGAACCATCCTCCGCCAACCCACCGACAGTTTCCCACGTTGATCATCGGAATATGGCCGGGTTTCTTGGCACATTTGTCTCCGAAACCCTCGATATTCCGAGAATCAACGTGGCGGGCGCAGGTGGTGGGCTCAGCCGGCGGCGTCGGGGCCGTCCGTGGTGAACATCGTGACGAGGTCCATCCCGCCCCACTCCTGCAGATTCGCCCCGGAGGCGCCCCATGCGGGGGACTTGAACGCCGCCTTCATCGACTCCGCGTCGG
>JACCQS010000017.1 GCA_013814015.1 Geodermatophilaceae bacterium
GACGCTCATGGGCGGCGTACCCCTTGACCGCTTCGACCAGGTTGGGGATCAGGTCGAAGCGACGCTGCAGCTCGACGTCGACCTGCTTCCAGGACTCCGCGATCAGGTTCCGCTGGGCGATGAACCGGTTGTAGGCGACCAGGACGTACAAGCCGATCAGGACGACAGTCCCGCCGGCGAGCAGCAGGTAAAGGCTCAGGCCGCTCATGCCCGCGTCCTCTCAGTCGTTTCCGGCAACCACGCCACCAGGGCAGGCCTGCGACGAAGCCGGTCATCCTTCTACGATGCGCGCCACCGGCGCTGAGTTCCCATGCGGGCTCGCGAAACCATTGGTCGGTATTATCGGCGTGGTCAGATCGGGGTGATCGACAGCCGCAGGGCGGCCGGGGCCGAGGGCGGTACGGCGGGGTGGGTGGGCGGCACCGCGGCCACCGGCTCGTACGGGGCGTCCGGCGCCGGTCGCGAATCGGACTGATTCTTGTTTGGCCACATGGCCATTGCTCGCTCGGCCTGGGCGGTGATCGTCAGGGACGGGTTCACCCCGAGGTTCGCCGAGATCGCTGAACCGTCCACAATGGATAGGTTTGGGTAGCCGTACACGCGATGGTACGGATCGATCACCCCGGTCTGCGTCGAGTCGCTGATCGCGCAACCGCCGATGAAGTGCGCCGTCATCGGGATGTTCACGACGTCGTTCCAGGCCCCACCTGCAACCCCTCCGATCCGATCGGCCACCCGCCTGGCAACGTCATGGCCGGCCGGGATCCAGTTCGGGTTCGGCGCACCGTGTCCCTGTCGGGAGGAGAGCCGCCTACCGAACAGCCCACGCTTGGTGAATGTCGTGATCGAGTTGTCCAGGGTCTGCATGATCAACAGGATGATGGTCTTCTCTGCCCAGCCTTTCGGGTTGTGTACGGCGAAAGCCTTGCCACGCAATCGGATCAGCTCCCGCATCCAGGCCACCGCCCGCGGGCCGCGCTGGTTGCCGTCGGCCAGAGCCGTCTGCAGCAAGCCCATCGCGTCGCTGCCCTTGCCGTAGCGCACCGGCTCGATGTGGGTGATCGCGTCTGGGTGGATCGACGACGTGATGGACACCCCTCGGGAGAAGTCGAGCCCCGGTGCCCAGGTCCGGGCTCCGATGATGGCCTCGGAGTTGGTACGGGTCAGCACACCCAGCCTCGGCGAAAGATTCGGCAGCGCACCCGAGTCCCGCATCCGGTGCAGCAGTTTCGCCGTACCCAACGCTCCGGCCGCGAGCACGACCTGATCGGCGGTGAACGCTTGTCGGGCCTGCTTGACCCACCGTCCGGTCCGTACCGTCTCGATCTCGAATCCCGCATCCGGCTGCTTGGCCGAGACTCGGGTAACGGTGGTCATCGGGTGCACCCGGGCACCGGCGGCTTCGGCGAGATGCAGGTAGTTCTTGGTCAGCGTGTTCTTCGCGTTGTGCCGGCAGCCGGTCATGCAGGCTCCGCAGTTCAGGCAGCCGGCTCGGCGCGGGCCGGCACCGCCGAAGTACGGGTCCTCGACTTCGACGCCGGGATTGCCGAAGAACACGCCCACCGGCGTCGGGCGATAGGTGTGGCCAACCCCTAGGTCCTGCGCCACCGCGAGCAGCACCTCGTCGGCCGCGGTCGTCACCGGGTTGGTCGTCACACCGAGCATCCGCTTGGCCTGGTCGTAGTACGGGCTCAATTCGGCGTGCCAGTCGGTGATGTGTGACCACTGCGGATCCGCGTAGAACGCGCTCGGCGGTTCGTAGAGGGTGTTGGCGTAGTTCAACGACCCTCCGCCGACGCCGGCACCGGACAGGATCAGCGCGTCGCGCAGCAGCGAGATCCGCTGGATGCCGAAGCAACCGAGTTTCGGCGCCCACAGGAAGTTTCGGGCATCCCATGAGGTCTTTGGGTAGCTCGACTCGTCGAACCGGCGGCCCGCCTCCAGGACGGCGACCCGGTAGCCCTTCTCGGTCAGCCGCAGGGCAGCAACCGAGCCCCCGAACCCACTGCCGACCACGATTACGTCGTAGTGGGTGACCGCCATGGCGCGAGGCTACCCGCGGGTAGGTGCATGTCTCCCAGTCGTTTGGGTAATCCTTTTCGCGCGGGCCACGGTGCAGGGGACACAACTGACTTACGATGTAAGGAATCGGGTCTGGCAAGCCAGCGAGACACCGGAACGTCATCTCGTAGTTCCTCGCCGAGGTCTGTTGTTCGCCTGCAGGCCGCTCCGGCACCGTTGGATGAGGAGTGACATGGACAACGATGTGCGCGAATGGTTCCGGCGCCGGACGTACCGAACTGCGGACTTCGACCTGCAACAACTGGCGGACTCCAAACAGCGCAGCGGCGATCGGATCAGCGTGGTGTTGCCGGCGCTGAACGAGGAGCGCACGGTCGGGGAAATCGTCGAGCGGATCCGCGGCTGCCTCGTGGAGGACGTGCCGCTCGTCGACGAACTCGTCGTGATCGACTCCGGATCCCAGGACCGTACGGCTGCGGTGGCGCGGGCCGCGGGTGCTTCAGTGGTCAGCGCCGAGGACTTGCTCGTCTCCCATGGCCGATGGCCAGGCAAGGGCGATGCACTCTGGAAGTCCCTTTTCGCCACGACCGGCGACATCGTCGCCTTTCTCGACGCCGACCTGATCGACTTCGACCCGTCCTTCGTCACCGGGCTCGTCGGCCCGCTACTCACCGATCCCGCCGTGGGCTATGTCAAGGGGCTCTACGACCGTCCACTGCAGACCGTCGAGGGGATCGCACCGGAGGGTGGCGGTCGGGTGACAGAGTTGATCGCCCGTCCTCTGCTCAATGCGATCTGGCCGAAGTTGGCCGGGTTCGTACAGCCACTGTCCGGGGAGTACGCCGGGCGGCGCCGTCTGTTGGAAGCGGTCCCGTTCGCTTCCGGGTACGGGGTCGAGATCGCGCTGCTCATCGACCTGCTCGAGTTGGCCGGACTTGACGCGCTGGCCCAGACCGATCTCGGCGTACGTCGGCACAGCCATCAGGCAGATCCCGCGCTGGGTCGGATGGCAGGCCAGATCTTGCAGACCGCGCTGCACCGGGCGCCATGGGCGCCATGGGCCTCGGCGGAATCGACGATGCTCACCCAGTTCCTGCGGGTCGAGGACGGCCACGAGTTCGTCGACTGGGATGTCGCCACCCTGGATCGGCCGCCGATGCGGACCCTTCCCGAGTACGCGCGCCGCGATCGCGAGCTGATCCCCGGCCCGCTTCACGACTGACCAAGGACTCCACATGAGCCTGAACATCTTGATGAATGCCGGTCCCTGGCTGGCGGTGCCGCCCGGTGGCTACGGCGGGATCGAGAACGTCGTGGCGACCCTGGTGCCCGAACTGCGCGCCCGCGGTCACCGGGTCGTACTGGCCTCGGTCGGCGATTCCTCGCTGCCGGTCGACGGACTGGTCGCTGCCTTCGAGACCGGCCAGTTCCGGTTGCTGGCGGCGCCGTACAACGCCTCCTGCGGTATTGCCCCCGCGCACCTACAGGCGGTCGTGCACGCCGTCCGGGAGGCAGAGGATCTCGGCCGGCCCTTCGACCTGATCCACGATCACATGGAGGTCGTGGGTGCGGCGATGCTCGGCACGGTCGACGGGCCTCCGGTCCTGCAGACCCTGCACTGGGACCTGCACAAGCATCCCGACTTCTATGGCCGCTTCGACGGCCGCGGGCGGGTCTTCTTCGCCGGGGTGTCGCAATCACAGATCGACCGGGCCCCGGCCAACCTTGCCGGGCAGACGATCGGGTACGTGCCGCTCGCCGCCGCCCAGACCGATCAGCGGCCCGCACGACCCGCTGAACGCGAGGACCACCTGCTTGTCCTCGGCCGGATCACGCCGCTGAAGGGGTGCGAGGTCGCGATCCGATTGTCCAGGGAACGCGGGCACCGGCTGGTGCTGGCCGGTCCGGTCGGTGGCCTGCCTGATGTCGCCGCGCTCGGGGCGGCGCTGGCCGACCCGGATTCACCGGTTCGTGACTACCCGGATGTGCGCTACTTCCTCGACGAGATCGCGCCGCATCTCGACGGCGATCAGATCCGCTGGATCGGTAGCGTCAGCGGCCTCGCCAAGGACGACCTGATCCGCCGTTCCCGAGCGGTGCTGTTCCCGCTTCAGTGGGAGGAGCCCGGGGGTACGGCGATGGTGGAGGCGCTCAGCCTCGGTACGCCGGTGGTCGGGTTGGCCCGCGGGGTGTTCCCGTCCTTGGTCGAGCACGGGGTCACCGGCTGGATCGCCGAGTCCGAGGCGGAGCTGGCAGGCTTCCTGGAACGCCTCGACGAACTCGATCCGGTGGCCTGCCAACGGATTGCCCGACAACGCTTCTCGCCGGGGGCCATGGCAGTGGCCTACGAGGCGCTGTACCTCGAGGTATTGGCTCGCAGCCGCTGGTCAACTCCGGCCGGTGGCATCGGTCTCGAAGACGGCCGACAGGACATGGCGTCGGCGCTGGCTCAACTCAGTCAGTAGCTGCGGGGCCGTTTCCAGCGGAACCACGTCTGAGACGAGGTGCTCCCGGATGGCGGCGCCGTGCGCCTGCAGGAGCAGGATCGTCTCGTGGGACAGTCGCCGCCGGTCCCAGAAGGATGCTTGGCCGCGAGGAACCCGGCCGATCTGGGCACACCGGATCGAGAGCCCGCTGTGATGGAACTCCTCGCCGAG
>JACCQS010000057.1 GCA_013814015.1 Geodermatophilaceae bacterium
CGGACTTGCCGCCAAGGCCGAAGCTGAGGGCGTCACTATCCGGACCGGCGTACAGGTCACCGGCTTCCGGATGGAGGGCGACTCGGTACGCGCGGTCGAGACCGACCAGGGTGAGTTCGCCTGCGAGCAGCTGGTGATAGCGGCCGGGCCATGGGTTCGGGACTTCTGGTCGATGCTCGATCTCCCGGAACGGATTTCGGTGACCGGGACCGATGGGACAGTGCATCCGGACACGCCCATGTGGACCTACTGGGCACTGCAGGAGGGTACGCTGGGCGTGGACCCGAGCGAATTCGTCGACAACGAGGGCCGCATTCCTCCGGTTGTGCATGTCGACAGCGACCAGCCACTCTACGACGACGTCGATGGAACCCTGATCACCGACCAGATGTGGGGGATCTACTACAAGCCCGACTTCCACTTCGGTGGCGTACAGGGTGGTGCTTCCCCGGAACGCGTCGACGGTCCAGCAGGTCAGGTCGCGGTCGACCCGTACGGCACGGCAAGCCCGGAGTTCGTCGTCGGCGAGGACTTCGTCCGGATGTGGACCTCGGCTCTCGCGCACTGCCACAAGCGTTTCGAGGGCACCCGGCCGCTCTACCGCAAGGACCCCTCCGGGGGAATCGGCGCCTTCACCCCGGACAGCTTCCCGGTCTTCGACACCTTCCGGGACAACGCCTACGTCATCGCCGACTCCAACCACGGCTACAAGATGATCGGCGTGGGGGACCTTGTCGCCGGGGAACTCCTGGGCGAGACCTCTGCCCTGCTCGAGCCGTTCCGGTTCTCCCGCTATGGCACCGGCAAGCTTCACCCGGTGAGTAACTCACCGTTCCCCTGGAGCTGACATGGCCCGTGTTCCGCGTGCGGTGCTCTGCGTCCAGCACCAGGACGACTGCCCGCCCGGGTATGTCGGGCAGCGACTGGTCGACCTCGGTGCACACCTCGAGGTCGTCGATGCGCGTCAGGGTCGGCTGCCCGACCCGAGGGAGTTCGACCTCGTCGTGTCTCTCGGGTCCGACGACTCGGCGCACGACGACACAGTGCCGTACCTGCGCCAGGAGTGGGAGGTGCTCGAAACGGCCGTTCGGGCAGAGGTGGCGGTCCTCGGGATCTGCTTCGGGGCGCAATTACTCAGCGTCGTCCTAGGCGGCTCGGTCGCGCCGCTTCCCGATGGGCCGGAGATCGGTTGGCTGACCGTGCGAACAGACCATCCGGAGATCGTCGACGCGGGCCCCTGGTTGATCTGGCACCTGGACGCGATGACGGTGCCACCAGGCGCGGTGTCGGTCGCCTGGACAGGTCGAGCCACTCAGGCCTTCGCCGCCGGGCGCGCGGTCGGTCTGCAATTTCATCCCGAGGTGACGATCGAGGCCGCCCAGGTGTGGGCGGCGCACTATCGCGATCACCTCGTCGGACTCGGGATCGATCCGGACGCATTGCTGGCTGAGATCCGGGTCCGTGACTCCGAGTCCCGTCGCCGAGCACACGAGCTCACCGACCGCGTGCTCGAGCGTCTTGGCTTCTTCGCCCTGGACCCGGGGGCATCACCCGACTCGTCGCGCACGCAATCCGCCTGACGCGGTTAGGCGGAATGTGCTCAATACCGGTGCGATGTGCGGCTACGGTCGACCGGCCGGTGCGGGGGACGGGTACCGCTGCGCATAACGGGTGGGCGGCTCGCCGATCATCGCGGTGAACTCACGGCTGAAGTGCGCCTGGTCGGCATACCCGAGCTCGGCGGCAAGCCGAGCCCAGTCGACCGCGACTCCCATCTCCAGACGCCGGTTGACCACGTGCAAGCGATAGCGCCGGATGACCCACTTCGGGCCGACACCGACGTACTCGGCGAACAACCGCTGTAGCTGTCGGACACCGATCCCGTGCTGGTCGGCGAGGGTGTCCACCCTGGTGATGTCCGGCTCGGCGGCGATCCTGGCCACGATGGCGGCGACTGTCTCGGCCGTCGGATCGCGGCTCGGCAGCTTCGCGCGCAGGAAGCGCTCCACGACGTTGACCATCTGCACCTCGTCGGTGGCCT
>JACCQS010000067.1 GCA_013814015.1 Geodermatophilaceae bacterium
CCTTGGGCAGTCCCGGAGTCTCCGGCACCTTGAGCAGGACCGGAATCGCGAACAGCGCGAACCACAATGCTGCCACGATGGCGATCAGCCGGATGTTCAGTCCACCGTCGGTGCTGATCCCCAGCGCGCCGCGGGTGTCACCCTCCCCGACGACGAACCCGACGTAGACCAGCAAGAGCAGAATTATCCCACCGAAATAGCCCATGGCCCAGCCGAATCCGGAGACCCGGCCGATGTTGTCCGGGGTCGAGACCTGGCGCAACATCGCGTTGTAGGAGACCGAGGCGAACTCGAAGAAGATCGACCCGAGGGCCAGCAGCACGAGACCGAGCCAGAGGTAGGAGTACTCGTCCCGGACGAAGAACAGGCCGGCAGTGACCACGACGACCAACCCGGTCCAGACGCCGAGAGAGAGTTTCCGGTGCCCGCCGGCATCCGCACGCTGACCGGTCACCGGCGCCAGGAGCGCGATGAACAGCCCAGCGATCCCGATCGACCAGGCCAGATAGCTGTTCGCACTGATCGAGCCGGGAAGGTCCGCACCGACCGAGTCGGTCAGATAGACCGAGAAGACGAAGGTGAGGATGACGGCGTTGTAGGCCGCCGAACCCCAGTCCCACACCCCCCAGGCAATCACTTGACCTCGGCCGACCGGTGTCTTGACCGAACCCTGATCAATCGCCGCCGTACTCACGTTGTGCCCCCGCTTGCCTCGACTTCGGCGCTCATGGATCGGCAGCCTAGGGGGTGCTCCGGGCTGCCGTGATCAGCGCCCGCAGCTCCGCAGGAACATTCCCGCCGGGGAAGGCGGCGGTGCTCATCTCCGGGCATGGCCGGGTGGGATCCAGGTGCCGGGGGCGGCCCGGCTCGTGTCGGCGCAACTCCTGCAACTGCATCGTGATTGCGGCGATGATCCGCCCGCGCGCGCGGTTGGCGTCGCCCGTCCGGTCTGCGTGTAGATCGTCGAGCGGTACTGGCGTTCCCACGTGAACCTTCATCTCCGGTTGCCGCCATACCGCGCGGGCGAAGCTGGCTAGCTTGCGCTTGTCGTCGGCGTAGCAGAGCACCTCATGGGCACCCCATGAGCTCACCGGGATCACCGGAACACGAGTGTGCAACGCCATCCGGGCGACGCCGCTGCGGCCACGCTCGGGCCAGAGGTCACGATCGAGCCCGATCCGACCCTCGGGATAGACCACGATGTGCCCGTTGTTGCGCAGGGCGCTGTCGGTCACGGTCAGGGCGTGTCGGGCATCGCCACTGCCGCGGTCGACGCGGATGACACCCGCGCGCTCCAGCAACGGCCCGAGCCCCTTGGCGGTCATCAGACCCCGGGTCGCCAGAAAGCGTGGCCGGACGCCTACTTTGTACAGCGACGGTGCGAGCACGATCGGTTCATAGTCCCCGATGTGATTGGCCACCACGATGAGTGGGCCGGCCAGTAACGCTGGATCCACGCTGCCGGTCACTGTGACCCGGCCCGGCAGGCTGGCCAGCGGAGCGCCGTAATGCAGGAGCGCGGCCCAAGCCGGCCATAGGGGTTGCGCCGCGATCAGGCTTTGTCTTCGCACCCAGTCGGGCACGTTGGCGTTCAGCTGCTCTGCCATTGCCCTCTGTCCTGGAGTACCTCGCGTAACACCGTTGGCGCGTCGGTCATGATGCCGTCCACGCCCAGGTCCAGGGCGGACGTGATCTCGCTCGCCGTGTTCAGCGTCCACACGTGCACCTGCAAACCGAGAGCATGCGCGGTGTCGAGCATTCTCCGGTCGACCACGGGCCGGCCGGCCACTGACATCGGCACCTGCGCGCAGGCCGCTCGTACCCGCAGTACCGTGCTGGCCCGCGGTGAGAACGAGGCGAGCCGAAGGGCTGCCACACCGCGCCTGCCGAGGGAGGTACACAGTCGGGGACCGAGGACTCGGCGCGCCGCCTGGATGCGAGCATCGATGAAGGATGCGACGCAGACCCGGTGCACGGCATCGGCGCGCCTGATGGCGCCGGTGACCCCGGCAACTGCTCCGGGGGACTTGATGTCGAGATTGATCCGCAGATCCGGGAAGCTGGCCAGGAGTTCGTCGAGCCGGGGGATCGGCTCGGAGCCAGCGATCCGGGCCTTCTTGACCTGCGCCCACGGTAGCCGGTCGATCCGACCGGTGCGATCGGTGACCCGATCCAACGTGCGGTCATGGAAGACGACGGCGACGTCATCGGCGGTGGTGTGTACATCGGTCTCGAGGTAGCGGTAGCCGAGTTCGATGGCCGCCGTGATGGCGCTCAACGAATTCTCTGCGCCGTGGCTGGCCCCGCCACGATGCACGAACGCCAGCGGCGTGGGGCCGTCGAGGAAGGGAAAATGCGGTGGCCGGTGGCCGGCTCGGGTCACGTCGATACCGACCTGGATGTGGCCGGTCGCGGGGGCGATTCAGCCGGAATCCGGGACATTCCCGCCCGGGCTCGCAGACAGATGATCAGCGCGAAGACCATGACTATGTCGAGGACGACCGCCACGGTCTGGTGCAGCGACCACGCCCGCCGATAACCCAGGCCGGTGACGTCGATATCGATATTGGTCAGTAACAACAGCACCAAAAAGAACCAGCCCAGCAGCCCGCTGGCGATGACCACGGTCCCGGCCCGTCTGTTCAGTGCGGGACCGGCTTTTCGGCCGGCCAGCCCGACCATCAGCATGGCGCCGATGGGCGCTGCGAACAGGCCGAGAACGGCGGCCGCCTGATGTATCTGTCCGGTCAGCGTCAACGGGGCCGGCCACTCGTTGGTCGGCACGAACGCCATCACGACCAGAGCGATGATCCAGGTGGCCGACGGCAGGATGACCGCCCAGCGCCGGGCCGCGCCCAGCTGGTGCGCCCCCCAGAGCAGGAGCGCCGACGCGGCGGCCAGGAGCAGCAAGGTGATCGTGAGCATCCAGCCGTAGCCGCCGACGCCGTACTGGCTGATCGAGACCTCGGGTGGGAACCAGTCGCCGCCGAGGGCCTGCATCGCGACAACCGAGATGGCTCCCATGATCATGACGAGCAATGCTGCATCCAGGATCCGGGCGGTCGAGACCCTGCGACGACCCGACGTATCGTCCACACATTGATGGTGTCACGTACGCGGGTCGACGACGCCCTCACTGCAGGACCCGCTTCGACCGTGCGGCGTGGCTACGACCAGTTCGGTTCTCATGCGCCGATAAGCGACATTATGTCAAGTAGTGCCCTGACACGGGTCACCGCTTGCCCTGTCCTCCTCCCCTCTAGGTGGTGAGATTCCGGCGAGTCGTCTTATGTAGTTGAGCCACCGTAGCTACCGTTTCTTTAGTGCGCCTTGCCGGTCGACGTCGAACTCGCCGACGCCGACGAGTGCCTTGAGGATCTGTGGATCCGCGCTGGTCAGATGTCGACCTCGGGACATTACCGATGCGCAGCGCCAGATCGCCTGCCCTCGTCGGCGACCGACTACGTGCTGACGGGTTGACGCAGGATGGTCTTGAGTCGTGCGGGCTCGGTCTTGCGGGCATCGGAGAGGTAGATCTCGTGATGGCGACCCTTGAGGGTCAATCCGTTTGCTGGGAGGAACTCGTGATGCAGGCGGTCGAGCGTGCGCGCCTCGTCGTCGTACGGGCCCACGTGGAGGATCTGCACGCTGCGACCTTCCGCGTAGCGTTCGAAGCGGATGAGGTCAAGCGACGGGAGACGCTTCTTCCGCGCGGCCGCCAGCGCTTCATCGACCAGCTCGGGGGTGATCCAGTCGGGCTGCGCGATCATCATCGTCCAGTCCCACGCGCTCTTATCGCGGGTTCGGAAGACTTCCGGGTCGTCTGCGGACCATAGTCCTTCCAGCGGGCCGACCGTGTGCACCTTCCCGAGCCTGGTCTGCGTCACGGCGCGGACAGAGTAGGACACCGCGTAGAGCGCCTCGATGGCCTCGCGATAGGCGGTCGAGGTGTTCGGGTCGCCGTGCCCATCGATCATGAGGAATCCCAGCGGCGGCACCTCGACGATCTCGAAGTCCCCCGGCTTCGGCGCGTAGAGGTCCTTACGTTCCTTCTTGATGTCGTA
>JACCQS010000074.1 GCA_013814015.1 Geodermatophilaceae bacterium
TCTTCGGGAACCTCACCAGCCGCGTGTGGCGTACCGCTCGCTGTCGGGCAACTCGGAGACGTTGATCCCGACCATGGCCTCGCCGAGACCGCGGGAGACCTTGGCGATCACGTCCGGGTCGTCGTGGAAGGTGGTGGCTTGCACTATGGCGGCGGCGCGCTGTGCCGGGTTGCCGGCCTTGAAGATTCCCGAACCGACGAAGACCCCCTCGGCACCGAGCTGCATCATCATCGCGGCGTCCGCCGGAGTGGCGATCCCACCGGCGGTGAACAGCACCACCGGCAGCTTGCCGGCCTCGGCAACCTCGGCGACGAGCCCGTAGGGCGCCCTCAGCTCCTTTGCCGCGCTGAACAACTCGGTCTCGTCCATGGTGGACAGCTTGCGGATCTCGCCGCGGATCGAGCGCATGTGCCGGGTGGCCTCGACGACATTGCCGGTGCCGGCTTCGCCCTTGGACCGGATCATCGCCGCGCCCTCGGCGATCCGGCGCAACGCCTCGCCCAGGTTCGTGGCACCGCAGACGAAGGGAACAGTGAACGCCCACTTGTCGATGTGGTGGGCCTCGTCAGCGGGCGTGAGCACCTCGGACTCGTCGATGTAGTCGACACCGAGGCTCTGCAGCACGCGGGCCTCGACGAAGTGACCGATCCGGGCCTTGGCCATCACCGGAATCGTCACCGCGGCCACGATCGAGTCGATCATGTCCGGGTCACTCATCCGGGCGACGCCACCCTGGGCGCGGATATCCGCGGGGACCCGCTCCAGGGCCATCACAGCGACCGCGCCGGCATCCTCGGCGATCGTGGCCTGTTCGGCGGTCACCACGTCCATGATCACGCCACCCTTCAGCATCTCGGCCATCCCGCGCTTGACGCGCGTACTGCCAGTGCCGGGGCGAGCGGTGGACTCGGACACGAAGAACCTCTTGGGGGTCGTACGGGTGGATGTATAGGGCCAGGCGAACCCAGTCTACGACCTCGGCAGACCTGATACCTGGGACACTTTCAGCGCGGATACACGTGCCGGAACTGGATGCTGATCCGCGGACCCGAGGCGGCCACCTTGGGCACGGCATGATCCCAGGTCCGTTGACACGATCCGCCCATCACCAACAGGTCGCCGGGACCCGGCAGGTACGTGATCGAGCTACCGCCCCCCTTGGGGCGCAGCTTGAACGGACGGGGGGCGCCGAGGGAGATCAGTGCCACCGTGGCCTCGTGGATCTCCCGGGCGATCCGGTCGCCATGCCAGGCGACGCTGTCCGACCCGTCGCGGTAGAGGTTGACTCCCACTTGGCTGAACGTGACTCCGTAACGGGCACTCAACGTCGCGGCGATTTCCTGAAGCACCGCGGGCGGCCGCCCCTGCTCGGTGTCACCATCGAGGTACCACCGGTGGGTCAGCCGTGGCTCAGTGACCTTGCGCTCGTACATCCACCTTTCGTGCTGCGACCACGGCGTAGCGGCCAATAGCCGGGCGAACAGTTCGTCGGCTCCTCCCAGCCAACCGGGCAGGTGATCGACCCAGGCGCCATGAGTGAGATGACGGCGCTGGCAACCCGTCAGTGCAGCGTCGTAGGAGATCTCGCCGGTGTCGAACAGGGACCCCTGCCAGGCCAGGTCGGGGCAGAGCGTGAGCTCATCGTTGTGCGCCATGCAGCAAGGCTAGAAGCCAGATCCGACAACCGACCGACTGTGCCCGACGCGTCGACGCCGCCGATCAGGCGGCGCTGGCGGTCAGTCCACCAATGGAGTATCGGCTACCTTCCACGGTCGGTCGTCGATGTCGAAATGGGCAGGTAGGGGGCGGCGCGCCGCCAGCCGAAAGAGCCGGGGCAATCCCTGCCCGCGCAGTTGCCGGTTATCGCGCACCGCGTCGTTATAGAACCGCCTGGCCAGCGCGACCCGTTCGGTCGTTGATGTCAGATCGACCCTGAGCGAATTCGGAACTCCATTCAGGTCCGTGCCGAGCGCTCGTAACAGATGTCCCAAAGCGTTCTCTGTTCCCTCGCGGGTGGCGTCGTCGGCATTGAGGGCTTCGTGAGCAGCGTTGCGAAGATCCTCGGCGCGCTGACCGAGAACCTCGGGATGCTCATCGGCAATTGCCTGGGCAACTGCTGCCCGGCGTACCAGCTGAGCATCCAGCGCAGACCTGGCCGCGAGTACCCGGTCATCGAGCCGGTCCAGCCGGGACACCGTCGAGGCGATCCAGATCAGGAGAATCGCCAGCAGTCCCAGGACGATCAGCAGGATCGTTTGGCTGCTCACGGCGGTCGAGGGTAGCCGTGCGCCCTGCGAAACCTGCCGCTCGGGCCGCCTCGGTGCAAGGGTGCAGCCATGGCCGTGCTCAATGCTGCGGCGCGTCGCCTCATAGAGTCCGGCGCGCTGGCTCACCTAGTCACC
>JACCQS010000078.1 GCA_013814015.1 Geodermatophilaceae bacterium
GTATGAGGCCAACACGTTGGTGACACCGGTCTTGAGCCGTGTGGCTGGTGGCTGGCCGTCCGCAGTGCCGTGAGGTCGGTGGTAGTTGTAGTGGACGTTCCACACCCCGAGTGCGGCTGCGCGTTCGTCTTCGGAGGTCCATTCGCGGGCGTGGAGGAATTCCTCCGCCAGGATCCGGTTGTAGCGCTCCACCTTGCCGTTGTGTCGAGGCGTGTAGGGCGTGATGCGCTGGTGACGTGACCCGAGGAGCGCTCGGGCGAACGCATCGGCGCGGTAGCACGCGCCGTCGTCCGTGACAATCCGCTCGATGTGGGTGATGCCGTGGGCGGCGAACCAGGCGCGCGCCCTATGCATGAAGGCGACAGCGATGACAGCCTTCTCGTCGGGCAGCGCTTCGGTGTAAGCGAGCCGGGAGTGGCCGTCGACGGCGGAGTGTAGGTAGACGTAGCCGCCGCGTTCGCTCTTCTTCTTGCGACGTTCGACGATCTTGGCTTGTTCGCTCCCGCGGCCGTGAGCTCGCCAGCCACCGCCGTCCGGGATCCGGCCGACCTTCTTCACATCGACGTGGACCATGTGCCCGGGCCGCCGGGCCGTGATCTTGCGCGGCTCCCGGTTCGGTTCGCCGTTTGGGTCTATGAACTTGCGGTGGTTCAGTCCAAGTGCGAGCAGGTGCCGCGACACCGTGCGACGACTAATCGTGACGCCCTCTGCCCGGAGTTCGAACACGATCCGGGACGCTGACCACTTCTGGCTGCGCCTGAGGTCTTCGATTTTGGCCACGACCGTGGCAGCTGTCTCGGTCGGCTGGCAGTGCGGGGTTGATGACCGATCCAGTAGGCCGAGCTCACCGTGCCGGCGATAGCAGTGACCCACTTCGATGCGCATGCGCGGGAGATGCCTATCTCGGCAGCGACGTGCGCAATCGGCTTCGCCTTGCAGCGATCAACAAGGCGTCTGCGCCTCTCCACACTTAGCGGCGCGTTGCGGTGGCTGATCATGCCTCGCCTCCCTCTGTGGCTACACGGAGTCCGCCCGGTGTTGGCGTCGCGGTGGCCGGGCCGGCGTTGACGTGCAGGACTGCGTCAGCCAAGTCGACGATTGCCTGGTCGAGGGGAAAGTAGCCCTGCTCTGGTCTTATGTCGGTGCGCGTGCGTGCAGTGGTGACCGCAGCGGCGGTTGTCAGGCCCCAGGTGGTGATACGACGCTGCAGGAAGCCCTCGTAGGTGTTCGGTTCGGGCTCTCCGAGTCCGAGGGCTTCGCTGCGCCCCACGCTGCCGACGACGACGGTGTATCGCCGGCCCAGCAGGGAGCCCACGATGGCGCCGGCGGAGAACCAGTCGAGGTCCATTCCCGCCATGCGCATCTTGCTCAGGTTGCGTTGCAGGTGGCTGTTGTGCGCGAAGACCAGCGTCGCGCCGCGTTGCTCCTCGATGCTGCGGATGTCCAGGAGGTTCTGGGCCATGAGCGCGTCCCGGGTGGCCAGGAGGCGGGATATCCGTGCGCTCTCCTCGATCCGCTGGGCGGACTGCTTGTGGTAGCGCAGCAGACCGAGACCGGCGGCGAGGTATGTGCGGGCCCGGAACCAGTCGGCGCGTGAGGTCGCCGCGATTAGTTCCGGTGCGCGTGTGTAGAGCGAGGTGAGCAGGTCGTCGGCGATCGCTCGCAGCTGCGCGGCCTCAGGGCTGTCGCCGATCGACGTCGCCGGGTCCAGGATCGCCTCCTGGCGGCTCCACCGTTCGTCGGTGCCGAGCAGGCTCGCGAGGTCGAGGTCGAGCCCCAGGTAGTCGCACGCGTATTCCAGATAGCGCCGAGGGCTGGGTGCGCTGGTGTTCTCGGTCGGAGCGTCGAAGCCGTGGAAAGCCAACCGTTCTTCGGCGGGGCGGCCCTCGTTGTACTCGCGCATCCAGGCGACCAGTCGCCTGTTGGCCTCCAGGTCTCCGAAGCTGTGCGAGAAGCCTTCACTCATCGCTGTGTCGAGGGTTCCCGCTCCGTCCTGGACAAAGTCGTTCACCGCGAGCGCGGACACTCGATCGGTCTCCAGGGCGATGGACCGGAAGCCCTGGTTCGCAAGCGATGCGAACAGTCCGTTACGGATGTGCCCGAAGGCCGGTTCCTGGTGCGTCGGCTCACCGAGTGCCAACAGCTCACACGGCGGGGTTGCGAAGTCTCGAATGTCTTGGCTCATATGGCTAAATCGTATCGTTGGAGGAACGGTTGAGACTTCGATCGCTGGCACCACGTGGTAATGCCGTAAAGTCTCCAATTGGTGAAAACCTTGCGACCATCCGATCTCGCCCGCGAGCACAGCATCTCGACCCAGGCTGTCCGCAACTACGAGCAAGACGGGTTCATCCCACCTGCCGACCGCACCCGCAGCGGCTACCGGATCTACACCGAGCTGCACGCGGCAGCGCTCCGCGCCTTCCTTTCCCTCGTCCCGGCATACGGCCACGAAGCCAGCGGCGGGATCATGAACGCACTCCATGCCTACGAACTCGACAAGGCCCTGATGATCATCGACGGTGGACACAGCCAGCTGCTCCGCGACCGGGACACCCTCAACACGGTGAGGAAAGCGGTAGAGCACCTGACGTCGCAGTCCGACAATGTCCACGACCAAACGGATCCCGGTATCCGAACCATCGGCGACCTCGCGCACCGACTTCGCGTCACCCCGGCGACCTTGCGGAGCTGGGAGCGTGTCGGCATCCTCGCCCCCGCACGAGACCCAGTCACGGGACACCGGATCTTCCGAGCAAGCGACACCCGCGACGCCGAGCTCGCCCACCTCCTTAGACGCGGGGGCTACCTGCTGGGCCACATCTCCACCGTGGTCCAGCAGATTAGAACAGCCGGCGGCACCGACCAACTATCCAGCGCCCTGGATGACTGGCAACGAAAGCTCACCGCGCAGGGTCTTGCCATGCTCAACGCAGCCACACAGCTCAGCCACTATCTGAGTCGGAGGGAGGCAGAACCGCGAACTCCCGGGGCGCCGCACGGGCGGGCACACGGTTGATCCCCACCTGCGTCAGCAACGTCCATGCCCACAACATCTAGCACTCGCATCGGCCCCACGCACCAGGGCAGGCGCCACCAGGCGCACGCCCCAAGCGCAGCCTGCGTCCCGGTGGTCGTTCGGCTACCGGGATGTCTCTTCGACGCCGACGAGCTCTCAGCCCGCGAACGCGTCATCCTCGGCGTGGTATCCCAGCCGTCGTTCAGCGTCGCCGAGGTCGGCTTTGCGCCACTGGTTGGCGGAAACGCCGTTGATGATGGCCGCCTGGCCGCTGGCGACCCGACCGTCGACGGCGGCCAGGACCATTCGCACGGCGTCCCCGGGGCTGAGCCAGGCGGCGACGTCGCGCGGGGTCGCCACGGCGGGGTCGGGGACGCTCGGAGAGAAGTTGCCGATTCGGAGCAGGACGACCGTGGTGGACGAGGTCGCCGCGACCCAACTGCCGAGCGCCTCGACCCACGCCTTGGTTGCGCCGTACAGGTTCGCCGGCCGCGGCGGGTCCTCGACCCGGACCTGACGCTCATCGGGATAGCCGGACATGGCCTGAAGGCTGCTGGCCAGCACCAGCCGATCGATCCCACAATCCTTGGCGGCCTGCGCCACGGCATGGGAGGCGAGGACGTTGGCGGGTAGCAGTGCCTCCCAGTCGGCCTCGGGGTCGGGGTTAGCAGCCAGGTGAACGACCGCCTGCACCCCGTCGAAGAGTCGCAGGCAGGTGTCAGTAGTGGTCAGATCGGCCTGCTCGTCGACCCCGGGACCGGAGAGAAGGTCGACGGCCCGCACGTCGTGGCGTGTGCGCAGCGCAGGCAGGACCGTCTGACCGAGCCGTCCTGCAGCTCCAGTCAGCAGCACTCTCATCGGCGTGGTCCCTTCGTCACGCCCGGACGGTACTGCCGACCTCGGACGAATAGTTCACCAACCCAGAGTCCTGTCAGCCCGCCACACTGACGGCCGGACAGTGAACCGACCTGGGTTGTCACGACCCGCGTCCCGGCACAGGATCCCTCACGGGTAAGCAGGCCGCCGCCGAAGCCAGTCAGGCGGACTTGCGCCACACCGAGACATGGCTCTCGCTGTCGCCCGTGAATGGGGCGCCGTTCCAGTCGGCCAGGCGGCGCTCGAGCGTCATGCCAGCCAGCTGCGCCATCAGGTCGCATTCGGCCGGCCAGATGTACCGGAAATTGCTGGCTCCGTAGGTCACCGTCCCATCGAGGTGGCGACGATAGTGATGTGAGGTGCCCTGCTGGGTCGCCATGTCGTAGGTGTCAAAGCCGACATGACGCTCACCGATGTGGAACGGCACGGCGTCCTGGCCCGGCGGGAACCGCCGGATG
>JACCQS010000101.1 GCA_013814015.1 Geodermatophilaceae bacterium
CGGCCACCATCGACTCGATCAGGGAGTCGGCCATCTTCAACTCCTGCGGCCGCACAGTGATGTCCTCGTCCAGAAAGCCGAACTCGGCAGCACGGATCTCGTCCGGCCAGCGCATCGTGTGCAGCACGAGGACGCCGTCGCGTACCCGGATGGCGGCCAGCGCCTCCCGCTGCCGGATGGCGATCTTGGTCAATGCCATCCGGCCGGACTTCTCCAGCGCCTCGCGGAGCAGGACGTAGGGCCGTACTGCCGGGCCGGTGTCAGGCTCGAGGTAGTAGGTCTTCTCGTAGAGGATCGGATCGATCTGATCGCCGGGCACGAACTCGATCACGTCGATCGAGTGCTTGGTGCCCAACGGCATGTCCTCGAGGTCCTCGTCGGTCAGGATGACCAACTGACCGTCGGGAAGTTCGAAACCCTTGGCGATGTCGGCGTAGGCAACTTCCTCACCGTCGATCGAGCAGACCCGCTTGTACTTGATCCGCCCACCGTCCTCGCGGTGCACCTGGTGAAAGCGGACGTCCTTGTCCTCGGTGGCGGAGTACATCCGGACGCCGATGCTGACCAGCCCGAAAGAGACCGCACCTCGCCAGATGGACCGCATGTGTGCAGGTTACTGCTGACCGGGCTGGCCGGGAGGTGGCCAGGCCTGCGGCGCCTCGTCCGTGCCCTGGCCCGGTGCCTGCTCCGGCCCCCCTTGTCCGCCGGTTCCGGGCGGTGGGCCGGCGGATGGAGGTCCGACCGGCGGCGGGAGCGACGCGCCGTCCCTGACCGTGGAAGTACCGGTAGCCGGTCGCATCGGAGGAATCGGAAGGCCGGGATCGATCGACTCGCTGAGCTCGAACTTGGCCTCAGGCTGCTCCGCAGCGGGCGGGAGGTTGGAATCGAACCAGCCCTCGGTGTCGATCTTCTCGACGGGATCGGCGTGCCCGTCGCCCCTGGCCTCCACGTCCATCCACGACTTCTTGTCCGAATCATCTCCACCCGCCAGCCTGGACAGGCCGTCGAGGGCCCGACTGAACTCGCTGGGAACGATCCACATCTTGTTGGCGTCACCCTGGGCGATCTGCGGAAGCGTCTGCAGGTACTGGTAGGCCAACAGCCCGGAGTCGGGCTTGCCGCGATGGATCGCCTCGAACACCGTCTCGATGGCCTTTGCCTGGCCCTGTGCGGTGAGGAACTGGGCTGCCCGCTCACCTTCGGCGCGCAGGATCTGGCTCTGCCGTTCGGCTTCGGCGCCGAGGATCGCCGCCTGCTTCTGTCCTTCGGCGGACAGGATTTGGGCCACCTTCTGGCCCTCGGCCATCTTGATCGAGGACTCCCGCTGGCCCTCGGCGGTAAGGATGACCGCGCGCTTGTCGCGGTCGGCGCGCATCTGCTTCTCCATCGAGTCCTGGATGGACAGCGGAGGTTCGATGGCCTTGATCTCGACCCTGGCCACCCGCAGGCCCCAGGGACCGGTGGTGCCGTCGAGCACCGTCCGCAGCTGGGAGTTGATCCCGTCCCGCCCGGTCAGTGCGCCTTCCAGGTTCAGCCCGCCGACCACGTTGCGAAGTGTGGTGGTGGTCAGCTGTTCCATGCCGTGGATGTAGTTCGAGATCCCGTACACCGCGAGTCGAGGTTCGGTGACCTGGAAGTACACGACGGTGTCGATGCCGACCTGCAGGTTGTCGGCGGTGATCACCGGTTGCGGCGGGAAGGAGATCACCTGTTCGCGCAGATCGATGGTGGCTCGTACGCGATCCACGAAGGGCACCAGGAGCGCCAATCCCGGCGAGAGCGTCCGGCTGTAGCGGCCGAGCCGTTCCACCACGGCTGCCTGCGCCGGTGGAACGATCTTGACGCTCCGGGCCACCACGATAATGACGAAGATGGCGATGACCGCCAGTGCGATGAGCAACTCCACGAAGGATTCCCTCCCAGGGATGTACTACTCGTGCGATTCCGCGACGACCGCTGTGGCCCCGCGGATCTGCATGACTCTGACGGAGGCGCCGACCTCGAAGGTTTCCCCCCGCGACTGTGAAACCGCACTCCAGTCGTCGGCACCGAACCG
>JACCQS010000114.1 GCA_013814015.1 Geodermatophilaceae bacterium
GTCATCGGCGAAGTCGAGATAGCCGACTGCCCCGCCGTACACACCCCGGCGCGCCGGTTCGAGTTCCTCGATCAGCTCCATCGCGCGCGGTTTGGGTGCACCGGACAGCGTCCCGGCAGGGAAGGCAGCGCGAAGCACGTCGAAGGGTGAGACCTCGGCGTCCAGCTGTGCCGAGACGGTTGACTCCAGATGCATGACGTGGCTGTAGCGAGCCACGCTCATGAACTCCACGAGCTCGACCGAACCCGGACGGCAGATCCGGCCCAAGTCGTTGCGAGCGAGATCGACCAGCATGAGGTGTTCGGCGCGCTCCTTGGCATCGCTGAAAAGCTCGGCGGCCAGCCGCTGGTCCTCCTCCGGGTCCTCGGAGCGCGGGCGGGTGCCGGCAATCGGGCGGATGACTGCGGTCCGGTCCTTGACCGTCACCAGCGCCTCCGGTGACGAGCCGATCACGTCCAGCCCGTCGTCGAAGCGGAGCAGGTACATGTATGGGCTCGGATTGGTCGTACGCATGACCCGGTAGATGTCCAGGGCGCTGGCCGTGGTCGCCACGTCGAACCGCTGAGACAGCACCACCTGAAAGATGTCCCCCGCCCGGATGTGGTCCTTGGCCACCTCGACGGATTTCGCGTAGTCGCCGGCGGCGGTACGCGAGGTGTAGTCAGGGACACCCGTTGACAGCGTGTTGACCGGATGTTGCGCAGGTCGGGCGAGCAGGGCGGTCATGTCGTCCAGGCGAGCCACCGCCTGGTCGTAGGCGACGCCGTGCTCGGCGGCCGCGGCAAAGACATTGGCCACCAATAGCACCGAGCCCTGGACGTGATCGAGCACGGCGAGGTCGGTGGCGAGCAGGAAGCAGAGTTCGGGAAGGTTCAGCTCGTCGCGATTGGTGGATGGCAGCCGCTCGAGCCGACGCACGGTGTCATAACCCAGGTAGCCGACGAGTCCGCCGGTCAACGGCGGCAGGCTGGCATCCCGCGGGGAGCGCAGGGCAGCGACGGTGGCGCCGAGGGCGGCGAGTGGGTCTTCGGGCAGGTCCACGATCAGCGGGTCGCCGATCCAGTGCGTAACGCCGTTTCGTTCGGTCAACGTGGCCGGGCAGCGGACCCCCACGAAGGAGTACCGGGACCAGGAGCGTCCGGGTTCGGCGGACTCGAGCAGAAAGGTGCCCGAACCACCGGCCAGCTTGCGGTAGAGCCCGACCGGGGTCTCCCCGTCGGCGAGCAATCTGCGGGTGACCGGAACCACCGGCTCGGTGCCCAGTCGCTCGATCACCTCATCGCGGCCCGGGCTGGCCACGCTGTTCACGGCTTCCCGGCGAGTGCTTCGGGCCCGGGCTCAGCAGGCAACTGCGTGAAGAAGCACGTCTGCGCGCCGGTATGGCAGGCGGGTCCGGTCTGCTGGACGCGCAACAGGATGCTGTCGCCGTCGCAATCGAGCAGGACCTGGCTCACCCGTTGGCTGTTGCCGGAGGTCTCGCCCTTCACCCAGTACTCGGCCCGGCTACGCGACCAATATGTCGCCTGGCCGCTGCTCAGCGTCCGGCGAAGCGCCTCGGCGTCCATCCACGCGAGCATGAGCACCTCGCCGGAGTCGATGCTTTGCACGATCACCGGCAACAGCCCCCGCTCGTCGGGACGAAGCCGCTCGGCGATCCTCGGATCCAGCGCCTGAGTCACAGACGCATTCTCCCCCTTGTCAGGGGGCCGAACTCCGGGCACTCCGCTTTGCTGCGAGGTAGTCCGTGACCGGCCTGCCCAGTGCCAGTGGTAGCGCCACGAGTGGGAGCACCGCGTACATCAGCGGAACCACGAAGAAGAAGGCGAAGCCGTCGGTGTCGAACTCCGGTAGCGAGCCGATCCGGATCATCCAGTAGAGGACGAAGGCCAACTGGACCCCGCAGGCCACGATCGTCAGGACGCGGCCGTTGGCGCTACCACCCAGCAGCTGCACGCCGCCGAAGATCAGCAAGCCGACCGAGATCAGTTGCAGGATGCCGATGATCGTGAACTCGGATTCGTACGAATCGGCCTCCGACACCCCGGCCGCGCTGGCACTTCCGGCCAGGCTGGCGAAGAACAGGACGTAGAAGGTCGAGATCAGCGTCGCCGCGGCCTGGATGAACATCAACACGGCTGAGGCAGTCGCAGCTCCCGGGCGGACCGGCCCCTGCTGCAGCTGGTATCCGTACTGGGGATAACCGTACGGTCCGGGGTAGCCGGGGTTTGGCGCATATCCGTGCTGGGCCGGCGCATAGCCGGGCGGCGGCACCTCTTGACCGTAACCGGTCGGAGGCGCCTCGTGACCGTAGCTGGTCGGTGCCTGGTACTGGCTCTGTCCGTCGTAGCCGTAGCTCGTCGGAAGCGCCTCCTGGCGCGGGTATCCCTGGCTTGGCGGCGGTCCGGAGTACGGCGCCGAGGCCTGATCCGGCGAAGAACCTTGACCCGTCGACTGGTGTGCCGTCGACAGGTGTGCGGTCGGGTTCTGTGTGCCGTGGTTCTCGTCGGGCTGGGTCACAGTTTCCTCTCTCTGCACGGGAAAGCCTAGAGGCTCCCGACGTTGTGACGGTCAAGAACGCGCCGCGGTTCCGGATCGGCGTCCCGACCGGCAGTCCGCCGCCAGGATGCGTGCAACAGGGCATAGGGACCGTTGGTCCCTACCAGCGTCGCGTGAGTGCCGCGCTGGGCGATTCGCCCCCGGTCGACCACGATCACCTCGTCGGCGCGTTCGGCCGTCGACAGGCGGTGCGCGATGGTGACCGTCGTCCGTCCGCGGGTCAGCGTGTCCAGCGCCATGGTCAGCCGCCTTTCGGTGGCTGGATCCACCGCCGAGGTCGCTTCGTCGAGCACCAGGAGATCCGGGTCGGCCACGTACGCGCGGGCGATCGCGACCAACTGTCGTTCCCCCACCGACAAGGACTCCCCGCGCTGCCCGACCCGGGTCGAGACGCCGCGTGGCATCCCCGCCAGCCAGTCGGCCAAACCCAGGTCGGAGAAGGCCTGCTCGGTCTGCGCGTCGGTGCGATCCGGCTTGCCGTACCGGACGTTGTCCGCGATCGTCGCGTCGAAGAGGAACCCGTCCTGCGGAACCATCACGACGCGGTCACGCAGCGAGGCGAACCGCACCGCATCCAGCGGGACACCACCGACCCGGACGGTGCCCGCCTTTGGGTCCATCAACCGGGTGAGCAGCTTGGCAATCGTCGTCTTTCCGGAACCGGTCTCGCCGACGACCGCGACCCGACGCCCGGGTTCGATGCCGAGATGCACGTCGGTGAGCACCTCCGGGCCATCGCCGTAGGCGAAGTGGACATGGTCGAAGTCCACGGACAGCGAGCCGCCCGGGAGGTCGACGCCGCCCTTCCCAGGGTCGGTGACATCGGGCTCGGTGTCGAGGATGTCGAGCACCCGCCGGAAGCTGGCCAGGGCGTTCTGGGCCTCGTTGAGAACCTCGCTCGCCGTTGCCAGCGGCGTGAGGAACAACGTGACGAGGAAGAGGAAGGCCACGACGGTGCCCGCGCTCAGGTTTCCGCCGACTCCGAGAACGACACCGAGGACCACCACCCCGGCGGTGGCCACCGCCGCGGCGAACTCCACCGCCGAGAAGAAACCGGCGACCAGCGACTGCGCCTTCACCGCTGAGCGGTAGTGCGCATCGATGGCCTTGTCCACTCGGGTCGCCGTGCGGTCTCCGACGCCGAACGCGCGCACTGTCACCGCGCCGACCACGGACTCACTGACCGCACCCAGCATCTCTCCGACGCGCTCCCGGACCAATCCGTAGGCCACCGACAACCGGCGCTGGAAGAACCGCACAGCCAAAGCCAGCGGAAAGAAACACCCGTAGACCAACAGCGTGAGCTGCCAGGAATAGACGGCCATGACAACCGTCGCGATGACGATCTGTCCGAGGCTGACCACGCCGAGGATTCCGCCCCATTGCATGAAGGTGGACATCTGGTCGACATCGCTGGTCACCCGGGAGACCAGCGTGCCGCGGCGCTGGGTCTGCTGATGCAGCATGGAGAGGTTGTGTACATGGCCGAAGGCCCGGACCCGCAGGGTCGCCAGCGCACCCTCGGTGGTCCGGAAGACTCGATAGTTGAGGAAGTAGGCCGCGATCCCGGTCAGTACGACAACACCGAGGCAGATCAGTACAGCACTCCGCACGAACCCGGAATTCGCGCCGCCTTGGGTGGTCAGGCCGCGGTCGATGGACTGCTGGATCGCAATCGGCACCACGACCCGCCCGCTGGTCGCGAGCAGGGCCAGACCCAGGGTGACCGGGAGGCCGCGCCGCAATTCGGGCAGCATCCGCGCGCCACGAACCAGGGTCTTGATAGCGCCGTCGTTACGATGTTCCTCGGCGGTGCTCAGCAGGCCGGCATCGGCGAGCTCGTCGCCCTCTTCCAGGGACATGGCCCTAGGCATTCTTCATCGCTCCTCCGCGGCGACAAGTGCGTCGTCGGGCGCAGCTATCCCGTCATAGGCCTGCACGAGCGCGGCATAGCCCGGCACCGTGCTCTCCAACTCCTCGTGACTCCCACGAGCCACGATCTGACCGTCGGCGAGGAAGATCACCTCGTCGGCGAGAGTGATCGTCGCCTTGCGGTAGGCGATCACGACGACTGTGGCCGGCCAACCGGCGCTGCGGAGCCCGGACAGGATGCGCGCCTCGACGGTGGGGTCCACGCTGCTGGTCGCGTCGTCCATCACCAGCAGTCGTGGTTGGCGAACCAGTGCGCGCGCCAGGGCGACTCGTTGGCGTTGACCACCGGACAGGCTCGCGCCGCGTTCGCCGACGTGGGTGTCGATCCCGTCCGGAAGCGCTCGGACGAACTCATCGGCGGCGGCCAGTCGCAATGCCTGCCAGACCTTTTCGGTGCCGTATTCAGCTCCGAGCGTCACGTTGCCGGCGACGGTGTCGTCGAAGAGGAAGGTGGTCTGGGTCACCAACGTGGCATCGCGGGTGAGCTCCCCTTGACGCAGCCCACGGACGTCGACGTCGTCGACGAGCACCGTGCCACTGTCCGGATCGACCAGGCGCAGAAGCACGTTGGCCAATGTCGACTTTCCCGATCCGGTAGGTCCGACAACGGCAATCGAACGACCAGCCGGTACGTCCAGGGTGATCCGCTGCAGGGTGGGAGTCGGTTCACCTGCGTAGCCGAAGGCAACGTCTTCGGTTGCCAGACGTGCCGGGCCGTCGTCTGCGGCAAGAACCTGCGTTCCGTACGGCGTCTCGCCCTTCGCAGTCAGCACGTCGGTCACCCGATCGTTGCCGGCAACCGCACGGGGCAGTTCGCCGAGCACCCAGCCCAGGGCGCGGATCGGCAGCGCCAGCACCGTGAAGAGGTAGGCGATGAAGACCAGGTCCTCGGTGGCGGTGTCCCCCGAGGCGACCCGCCCGACACCAAGGGTCAGAACGGCCAAGGTGGCAAGGGTGGGCAGCGACTCCATGATCGGATCGAAGAGCCCTCTGACGCGTCCGACGGAGACCAGGCAGTCCTTGAGCGTCGCGGTGCGTTCGGCGAAGCGGTCGATCTCCCGCTGCTCCCGTCCGAGGGTCTTCACCACGAGGGCCGCGTCAAAGCTCTCGTGGGCGATCTCGCTCACTTCGGCCCGCAGTTGTTGGGCCCGGCTGATCCGCGGCGACATTACCCGCGAATAGGCGATGTTGACCGCGAAGACCAACGGGATGACGACGCCGCCGACGATGGCGAGCACCGGGTCGGTCAGGAAGAGCGCGACGATCGTGATCGCCAGCATCAGCAGAGCACCGCAGGCGAAGGGAAGGGGGGCGACGAAGAACCAGGCCGCCTCGACATCGCTGTTGGCATTGGACAACAGCTGTCCCGTCGGATGCTGCTGGTGCCAGGACAGCGGAAGACGCAGATATTGCCGGGTCACCTGTCGGCGGTATCCAGCCTGCAGTCGATATTGCATGATGCCGGCGAACAACCGGCGTCCGACGATGCCGATTATCTTCAGGATGGCGACCCCGACGATGGCCAGACCGGCAAGTACGAGTGCTCCGGTGGTGACTCGGCCTTCGGCGAAGGCCGGCAGGATCACCCGGCCGGTCACAGCGCCCATGACATAGGCCGATCCCACGCTCATCGCTCCGAACAGCGCACTCCCGACCAGGGCCGCCGCGAAGATCTTCGGTTGTGCACGGATCGCCTGGCCGATGAGCCGGAAGCCGCGCCGGAGTACGCGGTCGTGCGGGCGTGGCACAGCAACTCCGTTCAGCGGGGGGTATGGCCCCAGCTTACAACCGACCGTCGAAGACTCTTTAGCATGGGTAACCAGTTGTTCAACGGATCGCCAATCCGGCTTCCTGCAGTGCTGCCTTGACGTCGCCGATCCGTAGTTGGCCGAAATGGAAGACGCTGGCGGCGAGTACCGCGTCTGCCCCCGCAGCAACCGCTGTCTCGAAGTCGGTGACTTTTCCGGCGCCGCCGCTGGCCACGAGCGGCACGCTGGAGACTGCCCGAGCTGACCGGATCATCCGCAGGTCGTAGCCGGCCCGGGTGCCGTCGGCGTCCATCGAGTTCAGCAGGATCTCCCCCACCCCCCGCCCGATGGCCTCGGAGATCCAGGCCAAGGCGTCCTGGCCTGTGCCGCTGCGCCCGCCGTGAGTGGTCACCTCGAATCCGGACGGTGTACCGGTGCCCGGCGCGCAGCGGGCATCGACGGACAGCACCAGGACCTGGGAGCCGAACTCCGCGGCGATCTCGTCGATCAGAGCCGGGCGGGTCACCGCCGCGGTGTTGACCCCCACCTTGTCCGCTCCGGCACGCAACAGCCGGTCCACGTCTGTGGTCGACCGGATGCCGCCGCCGACCGTCAGCGGGATGAACACGGTCTCTGCGGTGCGCCGTACGACGTCGTAGGTCGTTTCCCGCTCGTCAGCGGATGCGGTGATGTCGAGGAAGGTGATTTCATCGGCGCCTTCGGCGTCGTAGATCCGGGCCATCTCCACCGGATCGCCCGCATCACGCAGATCGACGAAGTTGACTCCCTTGACCACCCGTCCGCCGGCGACATCCAGGCACGGGATCACCCGGACGGCGACAGTCACGGCCTGGTGTCGGATCCGCCGGGGGAACCGTCGGGGGAGCGATAGGCCTCGAGTTCGACCTCGACGAGCAGATCGGGGTGCACCAATCGGCTGATCTCGACCATGGTTGCAGCTGGACGCACGGCATCGAACAGCTCGGAATGGGCGCGTCCGATCTGGTCCTGCTGGCTGATGTCACGGACGTACATCCGGGTGCGAACCACGTCTGTCACGTCCAAACCGGCTTCCCGTACGGCGGCCAGCGCGATGCCGAAGGCGGCGCGGGTCTGCGCGTACGGATCACCGAGTCCAACCACCTCGCCGTCCACTGTGGCCGTCGACCCGGCGACGAGTACCCACGGGCCGGCAACAACCGCGCGCGAGTAGCCGACCCTTTCCTCGTACGGGCCGCCGGAACTGATTCGTCGCAGCGTCATCTCGTTGCCCCGGTTGCCGGCGGCGTGGGCGGCTTCACCAGGCCACCGTGAGCGCCTCAGGAAGGGTGAAAGCGCCGGCATACAAGGCTTTTCCGACGATGGCCCCCTCCAAGCCGTCGGGTACCAGAGCAGCGAGCACCCGAAGATCGTCCAAACTGGACACTCCGCCGCTGGCAATGACCGGCCGGTCCGTGGCGGCGCAGACATTGCGGAGCAGTCCGACATTGGGGCCGGTCAGCGTTCCGTCACGTTCGACGTCAGTCACCACATAGCGGGAGCAGCCCTGCGCGTCCAGCCGGGCGAGGACCTCCCAGAGATCTCCGCCCTCGCTGGTCCATCCCCGGGCTGCCAGCGTCTTCCCGCGAACGTCCAGACCGACGGCGATCTTTGCACCATGTTCGGCGATGACCTGAGCCGTCCAGTCCGGGTCCTCCAGCGCCGCCGTACCGAGGTTGACCCGGGCGCAACCCGTTGCCAGCGCGGCGGTCAGGGAGGCGTCGTCGCGGATGCCGCCGGACAGTTCCACCTCGATATCCAGTCTGCCCACCAGATCGGCGATGAGTTCTCGATTGTGGCCACGCCCGAAGGCCGCATCGAGGTCGACGAGATGGATCCACTCCGCACCGTCGCGCTGCCAGCCCAAGGCTGCATCCAGCGGCGAGCCGTAGGAGGTTTCGCTTGCGGCCTCACCCTGGACCAGGCGTACGGCTCGGCCGCCTGAAACGTCCACGGCCGGCAGCAGGATCAGACTCACCGACCCAGCCTAGGAGGCCGGCGGCGCGTCAGAGGGAAAGGCATGCTGGGCGCCATGGAGTTCTCCGAGGTTGTGCGGCGCCGGCGAATGGTGCGCGCCTACGATCCGAGCCGCCCGGTCCCCCCTGGAATCCGGGACAAGCTGTTGGCCAACGCCCGGCATGCACCGTCGGCCGGCTTCTCTCAGGGCTGGGGGTTCCTGGTACTGGAAGCCGGCGCAGACCGGGACCTGTTCTGGTCGGTGACCACGGAGGAGGGCGAGGCCGACTCGTGGCTGAGCGGAATGACCGACGCGCCGCTGCTGATCGTCTGCTTCTCCCACAAAGCCGCCTACCTCGACCGGTACGCCGAGCCGGACAAGGGCTGGACCGACCGCGACGAGAACCGTTGGCCGGTTCCGTACTGGGACATCGACACCGGAATGGCCGCGTTGATGATCCTGCAGACGGCTGTCGATCAAGGCTTGGGGGCCTGCTTCTTCGGGATCCCGCCGGAGTTCATCCCCCCACTGCGAGACGCATTCGGCGTACCCGACACCTTCTCGCCGATCGGGGTGGTCTCGGTCGGTTACCGAAGGGCGGATCAGGCATCACCATCGCTGCGCCGCGGACGTCGCGGCGCCGACGAGGTGGTGCATCACGGCCGCTGGTAGCCCGCGGGCACGAGGACGCCGTAGCCTCCGGCGAATGGACATCGTGCCGGACGCCAAGGACTGGACCTGGGTGCTCGAGCGAGCATGCCCGGACTGTGGCTTCGACGCAGCTGCGGTTGCTGGACCAGACGTGGCGGCGATGCTGCGAGGCGCTGCGCAAACCTGGCAGATCCGGCTGCGCCGTGACGACGTAGGGACTCGCCCGGCTCGCCACACCTGGTCACCGCTGGAGTACGCATGCCACGTACGTGATGTCTGCTCCCGCTTCGACGACCGGCTGGCATTGATGCTGACCCAGGCCGATCCCGAGTTCGAAAACTGGGACCAGGACGCGACGGCGATCACAGACCGCTACGGCGAGATGAATCCCGCCGAAGTGGCGGTCGAACTCGGCCGTGCCGCCGACACATTGGCCGCGCACTTCGCTGAGGTGCGAGACGATCAGTGGCAGCGAAGCGGCCGGCGCAGCGATGGTGCGCGATTCACCGTCGACTCGTTCGCCCGGTACCTCCTGCACGACATTCTTCATCACCTGCACGATGTCGGCGCCGGTGTGCCTGCCGACGCGCGCGGGTCCGATCCGGTGCAGCGCGGAGTCACCCCGTCGGCGTGACCTTGAGGATGACGTCCGTCCCGCCGCCGTTGGCGGTCGTGAGATACAGGGAGCCGTCCGTACCGAGTTGTGCGGTTCGCAGCCGCCCGTAGGTGCCCGTGAACTCGGGAATCAACTCCTCGCTGGTCAGTTGGCCGGATCTGCCGAACGTCAACCGCAGCAGCGACTCGCCTTGGAGCTGGGCAACGACCATCGATCCGTTCCATGAGCCCCACTGCCGGCCGACGAGGAAGGTCGCGCCACAGGTGGCGTCCGTGGTCGGACCGGAGGTCCACGAGGCGGTTTTGGCAGTCGGGAACTGCTGCAGGTCGGTCATCGGCACCGACTCGTCGTAGCCGCCACCGGCGCCGTTGGGGTCCCAGCCGTAGTTGCGATTCTTGAGCACGAGGTTGACCTCGTCGTCACGGAACGAGCCGTGTTCGATATTGAACATCTGACCGTTAGGGCGTAGCGCCAGCCCTTGGGGGTTGCGGTGCCCGTAGTTCCACATCAGCCGGGTGTTGGGGTTCGCGGCGTTGATCCGCGGGTTGCCGGCGGCCGGGCCGCCGGTCATCGGATTGATCCGTAAGATCTTGCCCGCCAACGACGCCACGTTCTGCGGGAAGCTCCCGACGGCGTTGTCGCCGGTGCTCACCATCAGCGAACCGGTGGTGTCGAAGCGCAGTCGGCAGCCGCCGTGCCGGCCGGTGCTCGCGTTCACCGGGATGTCGCCGAGTAGCGGATCGGCCACCCGGGTCGCTGCGGTGTAGCCGGTGTCCACCGTCCAGGCGATGACCTGGATTTCCTTGTCCGCTCCGGCCTGGTGGCCCTGGCAGGTGTAGAGGCGGCGGTTGTTCGCGAAGCCGGGATCCAGGACCAGACCCATCAAGCCCGTTTCACCGGTGGAGAACAGGTCGCTGAAGTCGGCGCTCAACGCCGCCACCGTGCCGTTCGTACGCCGCACCGACAACCCGCCACCCCGCTGATCGAAGATCAGTGTGCCGTCGGGCGTCTGCGCGACATCCCACGGAATGGTCAGACCCGAGGCGATCTGCGTGATGCTGAACGTTGGCCGCGCCGCCGCCGACGGCGCAGCGGCGGCCGGCACCGACTGCACGACGACGCTCACCAAACCGGCGAGCGCCACGCTGACTACAAGCTTGGAAACATTTCGCCGTACTGCGCTCATGGCGGCCCTCTATCGTCTGCAGCGATGACTCTTAGTAGTCCAGTGGTTGCTCAAAGACACTAACTCGCCCGGACATCTTGCGGGGAATTTTGTTCCACCTGCCCTACGGCCAACCGGTACGGCTGATCCGGCCGCGCCATCAGCGCCCGCATCCGCGGTCGGCGCGCAGCGCCTCCGGCTCGACCGTTGCGGCTGATCACCGGGCTCGGGTTGCGGCGCCTGCACGGATCTATGTCGAGGGCGTGCACGATGCTGTGCGCGGCTGGGGCTGGGGACCCGACACCGGTGC
>JACCQS010000120.1 GCA_013814015.1 Geodermatophilaceae bacterium
CTGGCTACCCAGCTGGCCGACACCGCCACCGTCGCCGACCAGGCGGTCGACACGCTGCGCGATGTGGCCCGCGGGATCTACCCGCCGCTGTTGGAATCCGAGGGACTGCCGGCCGCGTTGTCGGCTCAGGCCCGGCGCGCCGACCTCTCCGTCACAGTGCTGGACCGTGCCGCCCGGCGGTATCCGCGCGAAGTCGAGTCCACGGCCTACTTCTGTGCCGTCGAGGCGCTGCAGAACACCGTCCGGCACGCCCGTGCGAAGAACGCGCACATCGAACTCGACGGCATCGACTCCACGTTGACGGTCACCGTGACAGACGATGGCCACGGGTTCGATGCTGACTCCACGGTGTACGGCGCCGGGCTTGCCCACATGACCGACCGCGCCGACGCAGCCGGAGGCGCGCTGAGCGTCACCTCCCGTCCTGGCCATGGCACCACCATTGTGCTCACCCTCCCCGTTCCCACGGACCCCATCAGTCCGGTCAGGACGACCGAACCGATCCCAGCAGAAGTTCCTTGATGGCCAGCGCCTCCGCAACCGAGCAATCGGCGGAAGCAAGAGATAGACCCGCTCCCCGACCTCGTGCGGGAGCCCCTGCAGCCCGCTCGGACGCGGCCGCGGCGGACGTCGGTGGCGAGCCGTCCACCGGCCAACGGCGCCCGTGGCTGGTCTGGGGCCTGGTGGCACTCGCGATTGTGCTGCTCGTGGTCGCTGTGGCGCTCCTGTTGGTGGCCGGGATCGGCGTCGACATCGGCGGCGAGGCCACGTTATGGGCGATGGCGCTCGTGTTCGCCGTGGTGGGTGCGCTGATCGCCTCGCGGCACCCGGACAACGCCATCGGCTGGCTGTTCCTGAGCGCGGCTGTGACCGTCGGCATCTCGTCGTTGGCTGGCGCGTACGCAGAGTATTGGATCGAGACCGGAGCCGGCCCGGACGCAGTGGGTAAGACAGTGGCCTGGTACGGCGAGCTTTCCTGGATCCCCTGGATCCTGGTCCCTTCCACCTTTCTCCTCCTGCTCTTTCCCGACGGTCACCTGCTGTCGCGGCGCTGGCGACCGGTGGCCTGGTGCGCGACGCTGGGCATAGCCGGGACCTTCGTGCTCTCCGGACTGACTCCCGGCCGCAGTTCGGACTATCCACAGCTGGACAACCCGTACGGCGTGCAGAGCCCCCTGCTCGGTCCCCTCGAGGGGCTTGCGGTGCTGTTGCTCGTCGTAGGGATCGCCGGGTCCTCGGTGTCGCTGATCCTCAGGTTCCGACGCGCGCGGGGACAGCAGCGCCAGCAGATCAAGTGGCTCGCCTTCGCCGGAGCCATAGCTGCCGTCACCGTTCCGGTCGTCGGCTTCGTTGCCTACGAACAGCTGGGCGAGTGGACTTCGAACGCGTTGATCATGCTCAGCGTCCTCGGCCTACCGCTGGCTGCGGGAATCGCGATTCTGCGGTACCGGCTCTACGACATCGACCTTGTGATCAACAAGACGGTGGTCTTCGTCGTGCTGGCGGGATTCATCACTGCTGTGTATGCGGGGATCGTGGTCGGGCTCGGTCAGCTGCTGCCCCTCGGTGAAGGCAACCTCGGCCTGGCGATCGCGGCCACAGCGCTGGTTGCGGTGGCCTTCGAACCGGTCCGGGTACGGGTGCAGCACTGGGCCAACCGGCTGGTCTACGGCCGACGGGCCACGCCGTACGAGGCGTTGGCGGCGATGACAGCGAGGTTGGGTGACTCAGCTGACCCCGGTGCCGCGCTGGCTGAGGCGGCCCGGTTGCTCGCCGAGGGAACCGGCGCGGCCCAGGCGGTCATCTGGGTTGCTCAGGAGGGCATGCTCGAGCCCCGGGCGACGGCGGGCTCCATTGCGTTCGTGTCGACACCGATTCCGCTGAACGGTCCGGAGCTGCCGAGCCTGCCAGCTACCGATCTAGCGCAGCCCGTGCGTCGGGACGGGGAGTTGGTCGGGGCGTTGTCCCTCGCCAAACGTCCCGGTGAGGGGGTCAGCACGGCCGACCGGCGGCTGGTCGAAGAACTCGCCGGGCAGGCGGCGCTGTTGCTGGTCAACACCCGGCTCCGATCCCGGTTGAGCGAACGGCTGGATGAGTTGCGGGCCTCCCGCCGGCGGATGCTCACGGCCCAGGACCGGGCCAGGCGCGCGCTGGAACGTGATCTGCATGACGGCGCCCAGCAGGAACTTGTCGCGCTGAAGGTCAAGCTCGGGCTGGCCCGCACGATCGCGACCCGGGAGGGCGCCACCGACCTGGCCGCGCGGCTAGCCGACACCGCCACCGTCGCCGACCAGGCGGTCGACACGTTGCGCGATGTGGCCC
>JACCQS010000125.1 GCA_013814015.1 Geodermatophilaceae bacterium
AGGCCAGCAACGAAACCGTCGTCGTGATCGGTGAACCGCTGTTCGGTCGACAGCCGGACACCCAGTGGGGGTCCCAGATTGATGATGAGCGGCACTTCGACTCCGGCGGCCTCGATCCGCCGAGTGAACGAGGTGGTCTGCTCGTCGTACCCGCAGTACCGGATGACGTACGCACGCAGTCGTGGATGCGGCTGCGCGTGGACCATCTCCCAGCGGTCGACTCCGTCGTCGTGTCGTACAACGCGGATCGGGCTCCGTAGCGCCAGGGTCACGGCTTCGGAGCCTAGGCCGGCGGCTGATGCAGGCCGAAGCTCGAACCCTGGTCATCGGTGCAGGTCTGGAAGCGTCCGAACCTCGCCGCCTGCTCCTCGTCCTCCCCGGAGGTGAAGTCGCCGATGTCACCGCCGAGCTCGCGCACCTGGTCCAGAGCTGCGGACAGGTCGCTTACCCGGAAGAAGAGGTACGGGCTGGCGCCTGGGTCGTCGCCGTGCAGCCCGCCGGGGATGTTGGGGGTTTCGATCGTTGCACCGGCCTTCTCGTCGGCGAACTCCCAACCGAACAACTGTCCATAGAACGCGCGCGCCTTGTCGGTGTCGGCCACGCCGATCTCGAAGAAACTCAGGGATCCATCCATGTCGGCAACGCTAGAGCCCGGCAGCCGGCTGCGGATTGGACGATTGTGACCGACTCAGGGCGGCCCTGAGTCGGATCATTCGACTCAGGGGCGCCCTCAGTCGATAGGTTCGTTGTACATCCCTCATCGGCCGGGGCGAGCTGTTACTCCCAATGCGGGGGGCGTTCGCGGAGCAGTCGCTCGTCGTCCTCGCTGAGCCGGTCCACCTCGACTGGACGCTCACCCCAGCCGACATCGAGCTCCTCGATCTTCTTGTCCGGCGAGTGCGTGGCCGGAGGCACCGCCTGGGGCTCGTCCTGTTTCGAGTCAGATTTTGCCGAGCCGGCGCCAGCCTTCTCATGCACGGCACATGACTCTAGGCGGCCGGTTCGGATGGCAGGTCGTAGCCTGGCCCGCGTGGTAGCCAAAACAGACGCTTTCCTCGCCAACGACTCGGTGGTCGAGGTTGGCAACGGGATGCTGTCTGGTCCCGATGTCGTCGCAGTGGCGCGCACCGGCGCAAGGGTGCAGCTCACCGGCGCTGCCCTGGCTGCCATCACCGACGCTCGGGCGGCAGTGGATCGGCTGGCTGCCGCGGCCACACCGGTGTACGGCGTGTCCACCGGCTTCGGCGCGCTGGCCACGTCGCACATTCCACCGCATCGCCGGGCGGATCTGCAGCGCTCGCTGATCCGCTCTCATGCTGCGAGCACAGGTGCGGAGGTCGACCGCGAAATCGTCCGGGCGCTGATGCTCCTGCGGCTGCGGACCTTGGCCAGTGGACGAACCGGGGTACGACCGGAGACGGCCACCGCTTTGGCCGCTCTACTGAACGCCGGCATCACCCCGGTCGTCGGCGAGTACGGGTCACTGGGCTGTTCCGGTGACCTTGCCCCGCTCGCGCACATGGCGTTGGCGCTGATGGGCGAAGGCAACGTTCGCGATGGCCAGGGTAGGGCGCTGGCGGCCGGCCAGGCGCTGGCTGCCGCCGGGCTGACCGCCGTCACGCTCGCCGAGAAGGAGGGCCTGGCGCTGATCAACGGCACCGACGGCATGCTGGGAATGCTGTTGCTGGCCGCCCACGACCTGCGTGCGCTATTGGTGGCTGCTGACATCTCCGCGGCAATGAGTGTGGAAGCCCTGCTGGGCACGAACCGGGTCTACGCCGAGGCCTTGCAGGCGCTGCGACCGCATCCGGGGCAGGCGATCTCAGCAGCCAACCTCCGTGCGCTGCTTGATGGATCCGAGATCATCGCCTCTCATCAGGTCGACCCGGCGAACTGCCCGATCGTGCAGGACGCGTACTCGTTGCGCTGCGCCCCTCAGGTCGCCGGCGCGGTACGCGACACCCTGGCGCATGCCCAGGCCGTGGCGGATCGCGAGTTGGTGAGCGTGATCGACAACCCGGTTCTGCTGCCCGATGGACGAGTCGAGTCCAACGGCAACTTCCACGGCGCACCAGTCGGCTACGTGCTGGACTTTCTCGCTGTCGCCGTCGCCGATCTCGCCTCGATCAGCGAACGACGTACCGATCGGCTCCTGGACCCGGCCCGCAGTCACGGGTTACCACCCTTCCTGGCCGGGGACCCGGGTGTGGACTCCGGACACATGATCGGGCAGTACGCCGCAGCAGGCATCGTCAGCGAACTCAAGCGGCTGGCCGCGCCGGCTAGCGTGGATTCGATTCCCTCCAGTGCCATGCAGGAGGACCACGTCTCGATGGGATGGGCGGCCGGACTCAAACTCCGCCGTGCCATCGACGGACTTCGGCGGGTGTTGGCCATCGAGATCCTCACCGCTGCACGGGCACTGGACCTTCGGGCGCCATTGAGGCCGGCCCCGGCGACAGCTGCTGCCCGAACTGCGGTACGGACGCGCGTCGAGGGCCCAGGACCGGACCGCTTTCTGGCCCCGGAGATCGAGGCGGTGGTCGAGCTGCTCGCATCCGGTGCGCTGATCGAAGCCGTCGAGGCCGTCGCCGGGCCGCTGCGATGACGCATTTCTCTCCTGAGCAGAGTCCGTCGTCGAAACATTTCTCCTTCGCGGAGGGAAGTGCGTCGTCGAAACATTCCTCCTCCGCGGAGGGAAGTGCGTCGTCGGTGCGGCCGATGAACAACCCGGCGAGTTTCGTGTCGATGTGGTCCGATCTTGCCGAGGTAGGGCGCTCGCCGGCATCCGGCGGCTACCGCCGCTTCGCGCTGACTCCCGAGGACGGCCAGCTGCGGGAGTGGTTCACGCAGGAAGCGGACCGGCGGGGCCTGGATCTCACCGTCGACCGGGCCGGCAACATGTGGGCCTGGTTGGGCAATCCGGATTCCGACGGCCCGGGGATCGCCACCGGCTCGCACCTCGACTCGGTCCCAGAGGGCGGCGCATTCGATGGTCCCCTGGGGGTGGTCTCAGCGTTCGCGGCGTTGGATCTGCTCTCGTTGCAAGGCGTCACGCTGAGTCGCCCGATCGGAGTGGCCTGCTTCGTCGATGAGGAGGGCGCCCGCTTCGGCGTGGCCTGCAGTGGGTCGCGCGTACTCACCGGTGCACTCGACCCCGACCGGGCCCGGGCGCTCACCGACTCCGACGGGATGAGCTACGCCGACGCGATGGCGTGGGCCGGGCGCGCTCCGCATCTGCTGGGCGCCGATCCAGAGGCCTTGAAGAGGGTCGACACCTTCGTCGAATTGCATGTCGAACAAGGGCGCGGACTGATTGATCTCAAGGCGCCGGTGGGGGTGGCGAGCGAGATCTGGCCGCATGGTCGATGGCGCTTCGCCTTCACGGGCCGAGCCGACCACGCCGGCACGACCGCCATGTCGGATCGCGCTGACCCGATGCTGACCTATGCCATGACTGTGCTGGCCGCCAACAAGCAAGCACGCGGCCACGGCGCTCGAGCGACCTTCGGTCGAGTGAGCGTGGTGCCCAACGGGACCAACGCCATTCCGTCGCAGGTCACCGCCTGGCTCGACGCTCGCGCCGAGGCGCCGGACACCCTCGATGCGCTGCTGGCCGAGGTGAGCCGGCAAGCCACCGAGCGAGCCGAGCGGGACGGTACGAGCCTCGAGGTCACGGTGGAATCCTCGACCGGTCTGGTCAGCTTCGACCTGCCGTTGCGCCACCGGTTGGCAGCCGTCCTCGGCGGCGCCCCGGTGCTGCCCACCGGGGCCGGACACGACGCTGGAGTCCTCTCAGCGGCGGGGATCCGCACGGCGATGCTCTTCGTCCGCAATCCCACCGGCATCTCGCATTCACCCGACGAGCACGCCGAACTCGGGGACTGCGCCGCCGGAGTCCGGGCGCTGGCCGAGGTACTTCGGGAACTCGCTACCTGACCACGATCGGTCAGCCGGTCCAGTGGCAGACTTATCAGGGTGCCTGAAGGTCATACCCTGCATGGCTTGGCGAGGGATCAGACGCAGCGCTTCGCAGGGAAGCCGGTTCGGGTGAGCAGCCCACAGGGCACCTTTGCGGCCGGCGCGGCATTGGTCGACGGCCGGGTCCTGGACGTGGTGACCGCGCACGGCAAGCATCTCTTCGCGGCCTTCGGCGAACAGATCGTGCACGTTCACCTGGGACTGTTCGGTAAGTACACGGCCGGAACCGGCGATCCACCCGCCCCCCGAGGCGCGCTGCGGATGCGCTGGGTCGTCGACGATTATTGGACCGACCTCCGCGGGGCGACTGCCTGCGAGGTACTCACCCCGCTCGAAGTCGGTGTGATCCTCGCCCGGCTCGGACCGGACCCGTTGCGGCCCAGGCCCAACGGCCGTGCCGCCTACGCTCGGATCGCCCGCAGCCGGGCACCGATCGCAGGGCTGCTGATGGATCAGACCGTGCTGTCCGGCGTCGGAAACGTCTACCGCGCCGAGATCCTGTTCCGGCATCGGATCGCGCCGTACCTCCCCGGCCGGGAACTCACCGAGGACCGCTGGGTTGCGCTGTGGACAGATCTGGTCAGGCTGATGCGAGCCGGCTTGCGTACTGGCCGGATCGTCACCACGCGGCCACTCGATCGCTCCCGCCAAAGTGGGTACGTCCGCAGCGAGGACGCGCACTACGTGTACCGACGTACCGGCCTGCCGTGCCGCGTCTGCCGTACTCCGATAGCGATGAAGCTGTTACAGGCCCGAAAGCTGTACTGGTGTCCGACCTGTCAGGCCTGACGAGCCGGGGTACGGCGAAGCACGCTGGGCAGAAATCGCGCCCCGGGTCCCAATGCGGCCACCGCGTCGTTCGGGTTGCTCAGCGCACAGCGCTTCAGCGACAGACAACCGCAGCCGATGCACGAGGTCAGCCCGTCCCGGAGTCGGGTCAAGCCCGCGATCTGCTCGTCCAGTCGAGCCTGCCAGGACCGTGAGAGCCGAGCCCAATCCGCGCGCGTCGGTGACCGCTGCGCGGGAAGGGTGGACAGCGCGTCACGGATCTCGTCGAGGGACAGTCCGACGTTCTGCGCCGCGCGGATGAAGGCAAGTCGGCGCAGCACTGCCCGCTCGTACCGGCGTTGCCCACCGCCCGTACGGGTGGAGGCGATCAGGCCTTCGCTCTCGTAGTACCGCAACGCCGAGGGGGCGAGCCCAGCCCGATGGGCGAGCTCCCCGATCGGCAGCAGTTCGGAGCTGTTCACGTTGGGCAACTTCTTGACATGAAGTTCACTTTAACTTGCATTCTCGATCCATGACAACTTCTCCCCACCCCGCAGCGCCTCGGGTCGCCCTGGTGACCGGCGGATCTCGCGGACTCGGCCGGGCCCTGACCATCGAGCTGCTCGGCAGTGGCTGGCACGTCGTCACCGATGGCCGCGACCCCGATGCCCTCGCCGACCTCGGTGACCAAGCATCGAACCCGGAGGCGCTGTTCACGGTTCCTGGTGACGTTGCCGACCCCGGACACCGCGCCACCCTGATCGCCAGGGCCGCGAGCCTTGGCGGAGTCGACCTGCTGGTCAACAACGCATCGCTGCTGGGCCCGAGTCCGCAACCGGCGCTCGCTGACTACCCGATCGACACGCTCGAGGAGGTGTACGCCGTCAATCTGTTTGCCCCGCTGGCGCTCACCCAAGCGGCTCTACCGCATCTCGAACGCCGTTCCGGACGCATTCTCAACATCTCCTCGGATGCCGCGGTCGAGCCGTACGAGGGCTGGGGTGGTTACGGCTCGTCGAAGGCCGCACTCGACCAACTCACCAATGTGCTGGCCACGGAGAATCCAGGACTGCGGATCTACTCCCTCGATCCCGGCGACATGCGGACCGACATGCACGCACAGGCATTTCCTGATGAGGACATCTCTGACCGCCCGCAACCGGAAACCGTGCTGCCAGCCCTCATCCGGCTGATCGAGGGCGATCGGCCCAGCGGCCGATACCGTGCGGCGGCCCTGCTCCCCCAGGTGGCGGGTCAGCAGTGAGCTCTGTGCTCGCTCCTCATCCGGTCACCGGCTTCACCCTGCCGGACAACAGCGTGGCCACCGAGCCCGCGGAGTACCGGGGGCTGCAACGCGACGGGATTCGGCTGCTGGTCGCGGAACCCGGGGGGATCTCCCATTCCCGTTTCCCCGAGCTGCCCGATCTGCTCGCGCCTGGTGATCTGTTGGTGATCAATACTTCGCCGACCCTGCCGGCTGCACTCGATGCCGATCTCAGCAACGGCGAGCGCAGGCCACTGCATGTCTCCACTCCCCTGGACAACGGAGACTGGGTGGTCGAGGTCCGGCTGGCCGACAACTCCGGACCGGAACGCGGAATGACCGCTGGTGCGCGCGTGCGAATCCCGGGTGGTCCTAGCTTGCGGCTGCTGTCGGCCTATCCCGATGCCTCGGCTCGAGGCAGCCGGCTGTGGCGGGCGGCCGTACCCGCCGGGATCAGCCACGGCCCCTACCTGCGTCGGCACGGCCGACCGATCACCTACGGCTACCAACCGCGGCGCTTCGCGTTGTCGGACTACCAGACGGTGTACGCCCTGGACAATCAGTCTGAACCGGTCGGCAGCGCCGAGATGGCAAGCGCCGGAAGACCCTTCACCACTCAGATGCTGACCCGGGCACTGTCCCGTGGCATCGCCGTCGCACCCATCGTCCTGCACGCCGGAGTCGCCAGCCCCGAATCGTACGAGCCTCCGATGCCTGAGCGGTTCGCGGTGCCCGCAGGAACCGGTCGGCTCGTCGAGGCGACCCGGGCTGCTGGGCGACGCGTCGTGGCCGTGGGCACGACCGTCGTACGGGCGCTGGAGACCGCCGCCCGACCCAACGGCCGGGTACCGGCCACGCAGGGGTGGACCGACCTCGTGCTGGGTCCGAACCGCCGACCCCGAGTGGTCAATGGCCTGATCAGCGGACTGCACGAGCCGCAGGCCAGTCACCTGCTGCTGCTCGAGGCAGTCGCCGGACCGAAGCTGGTCGGCGATGCCTACGCCGCCGCCGTCGCCGAGCGCTACCTCTGGCATGAGTTCGGAGATTCGATGCTGTTCCTACCCTGATCCATCTTCTTCCCTGGAAGCTCCACCTGCCGGAATCCGGTTGGTATCGTCGCTGCCATGCGAACGACCATTGACCGGCTCGGCCGCTTGGTAATCCCCAAATCCATCCGGGACGAGCTAGGCCTGGCCGGGGGCGGAGAGGTCGACATCACTCTTCGCAATGGTCGGGCGGAGCTCGAACCTGTACTGCCCGGAATGCTTCTCGTGGAACGGGACGGTTTCCTGGCGGCCGAGTTGGAGGCCGACGATCTCCCTCCGCTGCAGGCGACCGACGTGCGAGACCTGCTGGACTCCGTCCGGCGATGACGCCCGACACCTCAGTCATCGTCGCCGCGTTCGGGCGGTGGCATGCCAGCCACGATGTGGCCCGTGAGGCGGTCCGCTCCAGCGACCGGCTGATCGGGCACGTCGCGGTGGAAGCCTTCTCCGTGCTCACCCGGCTCCCAGCACCCCGACGTGCGCCACCTCGACTGGTTCATGAGTTCTTGGATCATCATTGGCCGGGTACCTGGCTGTCCCTGGACGGACAGGGCTACCGGCAGCTTCTCGATGTCGCGGCGAGTGGTCAGGCGATCGGCGGAGCAGTCTACGACGCGCTGATCGCGGTCGCCGCACGAGAACACGGACAGACCATCGTGAGCCTCGACGAGCGAGCGGTCCGTACCTATCAGGCCTTCGCCGCGCCCTACCAACTGCTCTGACGCCCGACCTGCGATCTGGCACCTCCGGCCCCCATCGCCACCCATGAATGACGTCGGTGTGCTGTTCCTCGTCGGAAAGGCTTCTGCCCGCCGACAGAGCCGGTGAATAGCATCGTCGGGTGCCCACCGTTGTACTGACCGGGATCGGACTGCTGGCGACGCAGTCCGCCGAGTACGGTGATCTTCGCGACGCGGCGCTGGTGATCGAGGGCGCCCGGATTGCCTGGGTGGGGCCGGTCGGCTCCGCGCCTGCAGCGGACGAACAGGTCGACCTCGGAGGGCGTTGCGTCCTACCGGGTTTCGTCGACAGTCACGCCCACTTGGTGTTCGCCGGAGACCGCGCTGCGGAATTCAGCGCCCGAATGACCGGAGCGCCGTACACCGCCGGGGGGATCCGGACGACGGTGATGGCCACCCGCGCCGCCGGGGACGAGCTGCTCACCACCCGGGTGGCAGCGCTGACCTCGGAGATGCAGGCGGCGGGTATCACGACGTACGAGATCAAGTCCGGGTACGGGCTGACGGTCCGCGATGAGGCTCGATCCCTGCAAGTGGCAGGACAATTCACCTCCGAGACGACGTTTCTTGGAGCCCACGTCGTCGCACCCGAGTACGCCCACGCTCCCGCCGAGTACGTGGATCTGGTCTGCGGGGACATGCTCACCGCGTGCGCACCGTACGCCCGCTGGATCGATGTCTTCTGTGAGGAAGGAGCCTTCGACGCCGACGCCGGCCGCGCCATCCTGCTGGCCGGCGCACGTGCCGGTCTCGGTGCCCGCGTTCATGCCAATCAGCTCCGGCCTGGTCCCGGCGTTCAACTCGCCTGCGAGATGGGCGCGGCCAGTGCCGATCACTGCACGCATCTGTCCACGGCGGACATCGATGCACTTGCTGGCGCCGACACGGTTGCAACGCTGTTGCCCGGCGCTGAGTTCAGCACCCGCTCGGACTATCCCGATGCGCGCCGCCTTCTCGACGCCGGAGTGACCGTTGCCCTTGCCACCGACTGCAATCCCGGGTCGTCGTACACGACGAGCATGGCCTTCTGCATCGCGTTGGCCGTACGGGAGATGGGCATGAGTCCGACCGAGGCGGTTCACGCGGCCACGGTCGGTGGCGCAATGGCCCTGCGACGCAACGACGTTGGAAGCGTCACGCCTGGCGCTCGAGCCGATCTGATAGCCCTCGATGCTCCGAGTCCGATTCATCTGGCTTATCGGCCGGGTGTGCCGCTGGTCTCCGGGGTCTGGAAGGACGGGCGGGGCCTGCGTGCACTTTCAACAGTTGACTACCTTCGGTAACGGACCGATAACGTGGTGATCATGAGTTCCCGTCGCACCCTCCGAGGCCGCTCTGCGTAAGACGGTGACGACCGACTACACCTTGCTGCGACGCGCTCCGCGTTCGTAGGTGATCGGCAGCGCGTACCGCGACTGGACAGTGGACGTCCAAGGCGATGCCGACGCCAGCTATCGGTGGGGACGGGTGTTCGGAGATCTCAACGCCTGCCTTTGGATCTACGAGGGAGCGGTAGCGGGCAGCGGCGCGGCGAACCAGTCCTGCTCGGCCACCCCGTACATCATGCCTACCTCACAGTTCACCAACGGCCAGATCGGTGGGAGCGAGGACGACGGTGCTTCGGTCGCGACGGTGGCCGGCGCTGGATGTGCCACCTATGACGGAGTGCACCTGATCGGCTACGGAAACGTGCGCCCGTGGCAGGACCAGACCAGTGCCTCCGCGCTGATCGCGACAACAGTGG
>JACCQS010000141.1 GCA_013814015.1 Geodermatophilaceae bacterium
GGTCAGCAGAATCATGTCGTTGGTGAGCAACGAGCCGGACATGTAGCTGCCCCGGGCGAATTCCACGATCGCCGACTGCGCCCCTTCGACCTCATCTTGGGCCTCTGTGAGCTCGGCAGCCGACTGAACGGCGGCCTCCTGGGCGGCGATCAGCCGGCCCTCGGCGGCCAGGTACTCATACGTCGCGGCTTCGGAAACGATGTTGAGCCGCGCGAGTTCGCCCTCAGCAGCGGCGAGCTCTCCGGAGATCCGGCCTACCTCGGACGCGGCCGCCTGCTCGGCAGCGTCGGCGGTAGTTATCTGTTCGTCCGAGGGGTTGGGCGGAGGCGGCGGGACGGCGTAGGCGGGGGTAACGGCGACCAGCAGCGTCCACAACAGGGCTACCAGCACCAGAGCAGTCACCCTCGAGCGGCGCCTGTCCGAGGACGCGAGGGGTCGCTTGGTGGACGCGGGAAGCCGGATGGCGACCATGAATCCCCCTTGCCCTGGGCCTGTGTGGGAAGGGCCCGCCGTGGCCTAGGCCGCGGCGGGAGTCACAGACCGTCAGCAGAATGGCACACTGCTGTCTCATTGTCATCACCTGTCACAGTATTCCCACGGTTAACTCGAGTAACACTGTAAGACTGCACATGACGGTGACTCCCGGTTTCGCGCGAGAACGAGCTGTCCGCCGAACCCCGGCTCACAGCTGGCGCGCGTTCACAACCGCGCTAGTTCGGCCCTGAGTAGATCGAGTCCGAGGCCACCGAGATTCAGCGCGGCGGTATGAAATGCTCGAAGGTCGAATGCGGCTCCCAGCCGAGTCTCCGCGTCGGCTCGGGCCTCGAGCCACACCCGTTCGCCGACCTTGTACGACGGTGCCTGCCCCGGCCAGCCGAGATAGCGGTTGAGTTCGTCGCGGCGCATCTGGTCATCCATCGAAGCGTGCACCCGGAGGAAGTCCAGGCCGATCTCGGGATTCCAGATCGCTCCTTCGTGGAAGCCCGTACCGTTCGGAATGGGTAGCTCCAGGTGCATACCGATGTCCAGAACGACCCGTGCCGCCCGGAATCCCTGGGCGTCGAGCATTCCGAGCCGATCACCCGGATCGTCGAGGAAGCCCAGCTCGGCCATCAGCCGCTGATACCGGTTGAGCAGGTCGGCGCGGTAGACGGTCTGGGCGATCTGCAGATGATGGCCCGGCACACCCTCGTGATAGACCGTCGTCTTCTCCCGCCAGGTGGTGAACTCCTCGGCATCCTCGGGCAGCGACCACCACATCCGGCCCGGTCGGCGAAAATCCTCCGACGGCGCGGTGTAGTAGATCCCCTCACCGGAGGTGGGCGACAGCTTGCCCTCGATGCTGCGCACGGGGCCCGGGATGTCGAAATGCGTCCCGGCCAGCGCATCGACGGCGTCGTCGGCGGTGGTCTGCAGCCAGCGGGTCAACTCCTCGCGGCCGTGCAGAATCCGGGCCGGATCGTCGTCGAGCGCGGCGATGGCCGCGGCCAGGCCCTTGCCCGGACTGATCTGCTCGGCCACTTTGTCCTTCTCACCGACGATCCTGGCCAACTCCGACCAGCCCCACTCATATGTTTCGGCCAGGTCGAGGTCAGCCCCGGTGAAATAGCGCAGCCACCGGCCGTACCGCGCCTGTCCGACGGCATCGGAGACCGGGGCAACCGGCAGCAGCCGATCGGTCAGGAAGCCGGAAAAGGTTCGCAGCGCCTGCGCAGCAGCGCTGGCCGCGGCATCGAGGTCACGTCGGAGCGTGCCGTCGGCGTTCGAGCGTTCGACCAGGCCGGCGAAGAACGGGGATGTTTTCTCGTCGCCGGCCCATCGGGCCGCGATGTCGGCGCAGGTCCGTACCTGGCGCTGCGCGACCACCCGCCCGTCCGCAGCGGCGACGTCCAGGCCGCCTGCGTATGCCTCGAATGCTGCGGGAAGTTTGGCCATCCGGCTCGCGATGGTGGCCCAATCGTCCTCGGTATCGGTGGCCATCAAGTCGAACACGATCCGCAGCGACTGCAGTGGGCTCGCGGTGGTGTTCAGCTCGGCGGCTAGGTCCCCGGCATCGAAGAGATCCAGTTCGGTGCTCAGCCGTTCGGCCATCGCCGCATTGGCCACCCGCTCCCGGTCATCGGCCGGTTGAATCGCCCGTAGATCGGCGGCGGCGCGCCTGGCCAGGTCTGCCCGTGCGTTGAACCCGTCAGCGCTGAAGTCGGTCAGTTCGGTCTCATGACCGGCGACGCCGAAGAAGGTCGCCGCGATCGGTTCCAGTCCGCAGTAGTCCTCGACGTAGCGGTCGGCGACCACGTCGGTCGGCGAGGACGGGACGGTCGCCGGCTGATGTACGGGGGTCACAGTCGGCGACCCTAGCGACAGGGACTACCCGGACGTTATGCGCATAAGGTCCCGATTCCGGGTCCCGCGGCCGCACGTTATGCGCATAACGTCCCGATTCAGGGGACGCCCTCGCACGTTATGCGCATAACGGCCAAGAAATGAGCACGACTAGATTGGGATTCCGTGAACGAGTCATCCAGCGCCGACGTGATCTTCTCCGCGGGCCATCAGCAGGTGGTCTTCTGCGCGGACGAACCGAGTGGGCTCGAGGCCATCATCGCCATTCACTCCACCGCGCTGGGCCCCGCGCTGGGTGGCACCCGCTTCTACCCCTACCCGGACCCGGCAGCGGCACTGACC
>JACCQS010000147.1 GCA_013814015.1 Geodermatophilaceae bacterium
CCTTGGCGTCGGCCAGCAGCATGGCGATGTCCTCGCTCGTGCCGGTGGCCGGAAAGGTGATGGCCTCCACGCCGAGGTCCTGTACCCGCGGGAGACCGGGGGCTCGGCCGTCGGCGTAGGCATGCACAATGACCTCGGCACCAGAGCGCAACGTCTCGTCGGAGACCGAATCCATGTCTCCGACGATGACTGCCGGCTTGTATCCGGCCTCGCGCAGCGCATCGGCGCCGCCGTCGACGCCGATCAGTACCGGCCGGTAGTCGCGGATGTAGGAGCGTAGGTGTGCCAGGTCCTCCTTGTAGTCATATCCGCGTACGACGATGAGGACGTGCTTGCCTTCCATGTCGGTCCTGATGTCCGGAACACCCACGCCGTCGAGCAACAGCGCGCGCTCGCGTTTCATGTACTCCATCGTGTTGGCGGCGAACGCCTCGAGTTGAGTGGACAACCCGGCCTTGGCATCCTCCATCGCCTCGGCGATGGCCGCCTCGTCGAGTTGCCGGCCCTCGGCCACCAGCCGATCCCCGACGTAGAGGCATTCACCATCGACCCGGACCCGCGTGCCTTCCTTGACCTTACCGAACACGTCAGCGCCGACGTTGTCCAGGATCGGGATGTCGGCTCTTGCCAGGATGCCCGGTCCCAGGTTGGGATAGCGCCCGGAAATGCTGGGCGATGCGTTCACGACGGCGATCACGCCGCGGGCTACCAGGGCATCGGCAGCAACCCGGTCGATGTCGGTGTGGTCGATCACCGCGATCTCGCCGGAGTTCAGCCGCTTGGTGAGATCTTTGGTACGTCGGTCGAGTCTGACCACACCGGAAACTCCGGGTAGCGCATCCGCGGCTCGGCCGCGGCGCAGGGTGCCTAATCGCATCCGCCCAGTCTCCCACCGCCCCGGGTGGCTGCCGAACCGCCACGCGCGGTCAGGCCAGATCGGCGGCGGTGGCCAGCAGTTCGGCAGCGTGTGCGAGACCTGTCTCACTGTCGGGTAGGCCGGCCAGCATGCGGGACAGCTCCTGTACCCGCTCGTTGTCACTGACCTGACGGATCCCGCTGGCGGTGATCGTGCCGTCGCTGGTCTTGTCGACGACCAGGTGTGCACCCCCGTGCGCGGCGACCTGCGGCAGATGCGTGACCACGAGCACCTGATGGTGGTCGGCCAACGCGGCCAGCCGCCGTCCGATCTGGACGGCTGCCTGTCCACCCACGCCGGCGTCGACCTCGTCAAAGACCATCAGCGGCATCGGGTCACTGCCGGCGAGGACCACCTCGATGGCCAGCATCACCCGGGACAGTTCTCCGCCAGAGGCTGTCCGGTGCAAGGGGGCTGCCTCGGAACCCGCATGCGGGACGAGAAGGAGGGTCACCTCGTCGATCCCGTCGGGTCCGGGTGCGTCGCTGTCGGTGTCGATCTCGATCTCGATCCGAGCCTCGGGCATGGCCAGAGCGCCGAGTTCGGTCTGCACGGACGCCGAGAACCGGCGCCCTGCCGCACGTCGTCCATTCGAGATCTGTCCGCCCAGTTCGCCAACCGCGCGCCGAGCGGCATCGCGTTGCTCCCGCAGGGTGGCCAGAGCATCGTCGGAGACATCGAGATCGAGTAACTGCTGCTGGGCCTCGCGTGCCCAGGCAAGCACCCCGTCGCTGCCCGAACCAGGCGCGGCGAAGCGGCGGATCACGGTTTGCAGTACCGAGATCCGCTCTTGGATCTCGGCCAGCCGGCCCGGGTCGGCGACGGCGTCCTGGACGTAGCGGGCGAGCTCTGCGGCGATGTCGGTGACCGTGTAGGACAGCTCTGTCACCCGGCCGCCCAACACCCGAAGTGACTCGTCGCTGGCCCGTTCCAGGGGTAGCGCGGCGCGGGCCAGCGCACTGAGCCCGTCGGCCTGCACGGTGCCGCCGTCGGCCATCGGATCACCGGACAGGGCGTCGTAGGCCTGCTTGGCAGCAGTTCCCAGTGCCTCGGCGTCGGCCAAGCGCACCGCGAGCGTGCTCAGCTCCTGCAGCTCTCCGGGTCGGGGATCAACGGCGGCTATCTCGGCGAGCCCGGAACGCAGGACCTCTGAGGTCCGGGCCAACTCCTGCGTCCGGGCGCTCTTGACGGCAAGCCGATCGTCGAGATCGCGCCAGCGTGCATAGGCAGCGCGATAGTCGACCAGCAGCCGGCCGTGTCCCCCGCCGGCGAATCGGTCCAGGGCGGCCCGCTGCTCTTTGGGGCGTCGCAGCCGGAGTTGGTCGGCCTGTCCATGCAGCGCCCAGGCCACCTCGGCAAGTTCGGCGAGTACGCCGATCGGCACGCTGCGACCACCCAGGTGGGCGCGGCTACGACCCTCGCTGTTGACCGTTCGGGAGACGATCAGCGTGCCGTCCTCGTCGGGCTCGGCGCCGGCTCGCCGTGCGATGTCCCACGCTGGATGCTCCGGCGGCAGGTCGAGGCGTCCCTCGACCGACAGCCGATTGGCGCCGCTGCGGATCCGGCCCGGGTCACCGCGCCCACCGAAGAGCAGAGCCAGTCCGGTCACGACCATGGTCTTGCCCGCGCCGGTCTCCCCGGTGAGCACGGTCAGCCCGCGACCCAGATCGAGCCGTGCCTCGGCAATCACACCAAGCTGCTCGATGCGGAGCTCTCGCAGCACCGGATCAGCCCCCGTCGGGAACCGCAGCAGTGTGCCGGAATCCGTCAGCGGGAAGCCGGAACCGGGCCACGAGCCGGTCACCGAATCCGGTCGAGTGGACCCGCGCCACATGCACCGGCTGCTCGGAACGGACGACGTCCACCCGACCCCCTGGGGGGACCGCGATGGTGCGCCGCCCATCGGCGCACAGGACGGCTCCCTCGCCGTATTCGGCGATCGCCACGGTAAGGACCGAAGTGGGCGGGGTCACCAGCGGGCGGGCGAACAGGGCGTGGGCACTGGTGGGAACGAGCAGCAGTGCTTCGACCTCCGGCCAGACGACCGGCCCTCCGGCTGAGAATGCGTACGCCGTGGAGCCGGTCGGGGTCGCACACAGAATGCCGTCGCAGCCGAAGCTGGTCAGCTGTCGACCGTCCACGAGCAGAGCCACATCGAGGACCCGGGTCCGGCTCGCCTTTTCCACCGAGATCTCGTTGAGCGCCCAGGTGGCCGCCAGCAAGGCTCCGTTCGGATCGAACACGCTCGCCTCGACGGCCAGCCGGTCCTCCACGACATAGCTGCGGTCCAGGATGTGACGAATGGTGTCATCGACGGCCTCGGGTTCGGTTTCGGCCAGAAATCCGACCCGACCGAGGTTCACCCCGATCAACGGGGCGTCGGCCGCTCGCGCGTACTCCGCGGCTCGCAGGAAGGTCCCGTCACCGCCGAAGACGATGACGATCTCGGCCCCTGCGGCCGCATCCTCATCGCCGAACACCACGGTGACCCCGTCGATGACCAGGGCATCGGCCTCTTCCTCGACGACGCGGACGTCGAACCCTTCACGGTGCAGCGCCTTGCACACCACCGTCGCGAGGTCGACGATGTCAGCCCGACCGGTGTGTGCGATCAGCAGGGCTGTCCGGTTGGTACCGGGCGCGGCGCTGCCACGTTGCGGTTCGTACCCGATGGGGCTCACCGGATCACCTCCCTCGCTCGCTACCGCGGTTGGTTACCTCTATTTCGGCCCATTCTCGACCGCGCGTCGGACGTCGTCGCGATTCAACCGGGGTGCGTCGCGCCCGAGCCACAGAAAGTACTCGACGTTGCCGGCCGGCCCCGGGAGCGAACTAGCCGCGACGCCAGCCGTCCCCCATCCGAGAACGGCCGCGGCCGCCGCGACGGACTCCACCGCTGAGGCTCGCAAGATCGGATCGCGTACGACTCCGCCCTTCCCGATCCGGTCCCTGCCGACCTCGAACTGCGGCTTGACCATGAGCAGCAGGTCGCCGCCGTCGGTGACCAGGCCGGCAAGCGAAGGCAGGACCAGGGCCAACGAGATGAAAGAGAGGTCGGCTGTGACGAGGTCCACTGGGGTGCCGATGTCCGCGACGCCCAGGTGCCGGACATTCGTACGGTCCATGACACTCACCCGGTCATCGGTCCGCAGCGACCAGGAGATCAGTCCGTATCCGACATCCACGGCAATCACTTCGCGGGCGCCCCGGCGCAACAGGACATCGGTGAAGCCGCCGGTGGATGCACCGGCATCGAGGCAGCGACGGCCGGCAACCCGCACCGGGAGAACATCCAGGGCACCGGCCAACTTGTGGGCACCGCGGGAGACATAGTCCGGGCCATCCCGCATCGGATGGACAATCAGTGCGGTGTCGAGTGTGACAGCGGTAGCGGCTTTTCCCGCGACCTGACCCGAAACCGTGACCCGCCCCTCGGCGATCAGGTCCACGGCGTGTTCTCTGGACCGGGCCAGCCCCCGGCGGACCAGTTCGGCATCCAGTCGCATCCGGCGCGCCACTAGCGCAGGCTTCCCCGGCGCAGCCTGGGCATTTCCGGAGCCGGCATCAGCCGAGCGCGCTCACGGAACTAGACGTGGTCGATGCCGGACAGGGTTTCCCCCAGGCGCCGGGAGATCGCCTCGTACACGTCGGGATGTTCCTCGATCGGCCGGTTCTCGAGGCCGGCCAATTCCGCAGACACGTCGCCGGCGATCCCTGGCGCTGGCCCACCGTCGGCCGCATCCCCGTTGCTCGGCGGCGGTTGCGCCGCGGTCTCTGACGACACGGTCATGGCTTCGGGTCCTTGGGCCGTTCGGCGGCGGACTCGGTTGCTATGTCGAGGGTGGCCAGCGGCTGCAGCGGTCCGTCGGGAGGCGCAGTCTCGGCCGGGGAGATCTTCGGCGGGGCGGCCTTCTTCGCCGGGACCGCCTTTTTCGGAGCCGCGGTCTTCTTAGCGGAGACAGACTTTCTCACGGCCGAGGTCTTCTTCGCCGGAACGGCTTTCTCTTCCGCAGCGGCTCGGGTGACCGCCTTGCCGCCGGCCTTGCTCGCCGGAGCCGCCTTCTTGCTCGTCTTCTCGGCGGTCTTCTTCGGAACTGCGCTGGCCTTGCCGGAATCCGGTTGGGGCACCGGTGGTACGGCGGGTTCTGGTGGCGCAATCACGGTGCGTGGTGTCGCTACCACGGGTGTTGCCGGTGCTGCGGCGACCGAAGCGCCGCTGCCCCTGTGACCGGAACGCCGCATCGAAGCCGACGCTCTCGTGCGGATGCCCGTGACGGCTGCCTTGAGCGCCCGGGTCGAGCCATGGACGGCGTCGTGCGCTGCACCACGGACGATGCCTACGACGGCGCCGAACCGGTTGCTCACCACAAGTGGACCTTCTCTCTCGCTTCCGGATCCGAAAGCTTTTCTGCCTTCGGAGACGATGCGACGTTAGTCGCCCGTTGCCAGCCCGAGGCGGGCAAGCACGGCAACCGCAGCCTGGTCACCGGCCACGGTAGAAGTGATCTCATTCTCCCAGGCCAGGTGGGCCAGGGCGCGTAGCGCGTCGCAGTCATCTCCGGGCGGCTCTGCAGCCTCTGGCCGATCAGGGCTTGGGGCGTCCCGGACCGAGACGAGGAGCAACGAGTCGCCTCGTAGGGTGACCTCCCAGTCGCCACAGCGCGCGCTCCCATCAGATCGATCGATCCCAGGATGTCGAACCAGGATCCCGCCCAGGTCAGCAGCCAGAAATGTCGGGCGCTGCCCGACCGCGGCGCTGAGCAGGTCCACTGCCTGGGCCAACCCCGACAGCACCAACAGACTCGGCACCCCAGCTCGGCATGCCCCCTCGATGTCTGTATCGAGCCGGTCGCCGACGACCAGCGGCCGCACGGCGCCGGTGCGCAGTACGCACTCGGCGTGCATGGCCGGTTCCGGCTTGCCCGCGACGACCGGGGCGGCACCAGTCGTGCGTGCCACGACCTGTACGAAACTTCCGTTTCCGGGCAACGGTCCGCGAGGGGAGGGCAACGTCGAGTCGGTGTTGGTGGCCACCCAGAACGCGCCTGCCCGGATCGCGACACAGGCCTCGGCCAGCATCGCCCAGGACAGCTCGGGGCTGTACCCCTGCACCACCCCGGCCGGCTCGTCCGTGGCCGACCAGACGGCCCGCAAGCCCGCACCCTCCACTTCCTCGGCCAACGCGGCCGTTCCGACGATGAGCACCGGTGATCCAGCGGGGAGCCGGTCAGCCAGCATCCGGCCGGCTGCCTGGGAGGAGGTGATCACCTCCTCGTCGAGGGCCGCGATTCCCAGATCGCGAAGATGCTCACCCACCTGGTGCGGGGTGCGCGCGGCATTGTTGGTGACGAAACCGAACCTCATGCCCGCAGCGGCGGCCGCGGCGAGGACCTCTGGAACGCCGGGCACGGCATCGGCTCCGACATAGACGACGCCATCGAGATCGAGCAGGGCAACATCGTGCTCGTCAACCAGCGGCCTGTAGCTGGCCTGGAGAGACCTGATCGTCATCGGTTCGGAACGGTCTCACGAAGCCAGGCCAGCACACAGCTCACCAGGTCGGCCCTGGTGAGGGCTGCGCTGCGGCCCGAGCCCAGCCGTACGGCGAATTCGTGGTCGGCCTTCGCCGCCAGCACGATCTGGATGTTGTCGGGCAACGCCGGAAAGTCCTTCGGCCCACCGAAGGGATCGAGCTCACCCTGCACCACCAGGGTGGGAACGCCGGTGCCTTGCAGTTCTGGCAGTCGCGACTGCTCAGGGCGCCATGGCGGATGCAACGGAAACGCAAGTGCAAGGCAGCCGACCGCGCCGACCGACATCGCCGTACGGCAGGCCACTCTGGCTCCGGAGCTGCGCCCGCCCACGACGAGCGCGGTGCCTTCTCTCAGCGGCCCCAGCGCATCCAGCCAGCTCTCGTCCAACAGCGCAGAGCGGGCAGCCACCCTTCGCCCTGCCACCCGCCACGGTTGCTCGATCCGGATGACGCACACCCCGGCGGGCGGCAGATCCCTTGCCAACCACCCCAGCTCGCGGGCATCTGCGCCGCCTCCGGCGCCGTGTCCCAGAACCAATCTGACCCACGGGTCGCGGGCGGGCGACCGGAGCAGCCGAGCCGGGCCGTGCCGGGTTGTCACGAGATCCCGCTCCAAGCCCGCCCGTTCGGAGACTCGATGCGCGGACACGACTCGTATCCTGCACGACCGGCCGACGACTCCAGGAAGCGACTAGCCTCCGGAAGTGCCAACAGCCCGATCGCAAACCTCATCCAGCGCCGAACGTCTCGAACTCTCGCCCTTCGTCGCAACCCGCTACAGCGATCCCGAGCGCCTTTCCGCCCTCACCTCACTGGCCTACGACCTCATCGCGCCCGACGAGCGGGAGAACCTGGCCCAGGCCGACGAGCACAGCATCGTGCATCTGACCCTGCCCACGTTCGGCGCCGATGACGCCAAGCGCCGGTTGTACGCCTGGCGACGCGACGGCGTACTGGTGCCCGATACGGAGCCGGCGCTGTTCGTCTACGACCTGGCCGAGACCGGTGCTGGACCTGACCGCCTCTCGACCAGAGGCTGGGTCGGCTCGGTCACCCTCGTGCCACCCGGCTCGCCGGCCATCTCGCCGCACGAAGCGACGATGCCCGCGCCGGTAGCCGACCGGCTACGGCTGCTGGCCGCGACCAAGGCCAACCTCGAGCCCATCGTGCTCACCCACGACGGCCGGACAGCGGTCGCCGGGGAGATCGCGCACGACTTCGTCGACGGCGTCGAGCCGATCGTCGACCTGCTCGATGATGCCCGCGTACGGCATCGGCTCTGGCGGGTCGCCGACCCCGAAGTGCTGCTGGCCGTACGCGCCGACTTCGCCGATCGTCGGGCAGTCATCGCCGACGGCCATCATCGCTACGAGAGCTATCTCGACTACCGGGCCCTGCAGCACGCCACGGCCGCAGGCGCCGGGCCCTGGGACCGTGGACTGGCACTGCTCGTCCCGACCGAGGCGCATGGGCCACAGGTACGCGCCATCCACCGCGTGGTTCCAGATCTCCCCCTGGATCGGGCGGTGCAGGCTGCATCCGGTGCTTTTCGGTGCACCACGATCAACCGGCTGACCGCGGCCGAGGCTGACGATCTGCTCGCAACCGCGACGCAGACCACGGTCCTGCTCACCGACGGCAGCCACTGGATCGGCCTGACCGAGCCTGATCGGGCGCCGTTGCTGGCCAGTACCCCGGCGCCGCTGGCTGCTGCGTGGTGGGATCTGGACATCGCGCTGGTCGATGCCGGCCTCATCGAGGGCCTGTGGGCAGCCTCCGGCACGGTGGCCTTGAAACACTCCATCGCGTCGGCGATCGAGACGGCCAGACAAAGAGCCGGTGTAGCTGTCCTGGTCCGACCGACGGCGGCCAGTACGGTCCTCGATCTGGCGGCCCGTGGCGTCCTGATGCCGCGCAAATCCACCTTCTTCGTCCCGAAGCCGAGGACCGGTCTGGTGATGCGCTGCTTCGTCGACGAATCCGACTTTCCCGAGCCGGCCGGCTAGTCGACGAGGTGATCCTCGGTGGTCTGTCGAAGCCGGATGACCGCACGAAGACGGTCATGCGACTCCGGTGGTCGCCGGACGTCGACGTGGCTTGTCGGCGGCCGCCCGAGAGACCCGGCGGACGGTGCGAACGTCGACCTCGTACGCGCTGCGCGTTCCTGACTCGCCGCGCCAGAATCGGCGGTGCAGGGCACCATGTATCTCGAAGACGTCCCCTACCGCCCAACCGGCGGCGGCTTTGACCGTTGCCGCCCGGTAGCTGGTGCACTCGAGGGAGTCGGTGGACTGCCGTCGGACCGCGGCAGGCGGGCGTCGGACCACGATCCGAAAGCTCACCGCAGCGTCTCCACTGGGCATGATCTTGTTCACGGGTTCTTCGGCCAGCCGGCCGATCAGATGCACTTCGTTGGTGTCGATGAGCGCCAAGCTCATGGCATCCCCGGATCTCTTATCGGCGAGGCCCCCGTTGGGCTCCGCTACTACCCGACGAGCGTCGCTGATCCCGGCAGCACGCGGTTGCCGATTCAGGCGCTTGTGGATTTCAGCGAGCGGGTGTGGATTGTGCGGAACCCCGCTTGGCGCGGAGCCGGCCCACGACTTCGGCCAGTGCCGCGCCGATCAGAACCAGCAGGCAGGCCACGGCCCAGCCGACCAGGTAGTTCCGTCCGATGAGCGTGGGGTTGCCCGCCTCGGCGCCCGGTTTTCCGAGCAGCGGCAGCGCGATCAGGCTCAGCGAGCCGATGCTCACCAGTGCGACGAGGACCATGCGACGCCCGCTGGCAGACCATCGAGCGGCTGCGAGCCCGCTCACGGCAGCGGTGGCCGGCGCCAGGATGCCGTCGTGTACGAGCAGCCCCGCTGCGAGCCAGAACCCCACCCACAGCAGGTTGACGAGGTCGATGGCCAGCAGATTGACCAGGCCGATCCCGATCAGCGTGAGGCCCCCGAGTCCGAGAAGCAGTCGCCCAAACCTGGGTCGAGTCATCCGATGACCTCGATCCGGCTGACCCACTTCGTCTGCAAAACGCCTGGACGACTGGGAGCGATCAGCCGGCAGGGGAATCCGTGATCGCGGGCCAGCTCCTCGCCGTTGAGCCGCAGGGCGAGCAAGGTCCGCGGATCCGCTGAATGTTGAGTCGGAAGCACCGATTCACCGAAGGCAGCCTGGGTTTGCAAGGAGATGATCCGCAGCCGCGACTCGGCTGGGGCGTCCACTGCCGCGAGCAGGTCACTGACCCGGACCCCGCTCCAATCCGCGTTGGTGGACCACCCCTCGACGCAGGTGATCGGCAATCTGACGTTCCGCTGGGGCATGGCGCGCAGTTCGTCCAGACTCCACGTGCCGGTTGTGCTCTCGGAGACCACCGTCAACTGGTAGTCCGGCCCGATCGACTCGTCGGGAATACCGGCGGCATCAGCAGTTCGGTTGATCGGGACACCCTGCGGTCCGGTGCCTATCGACGGAGAGAGCACGGCCAGCTTGGACAACCAGGGAATCGAGCCGCCCGCGACCGACAGGGCAGCGATCCCGGAGGCGACGTAGGCCGACAGCACGACCGTACGACGCGGGATTCCGGGTGTCTCAGAGGTCGGCGGAGCCCGGTCAGCTGGCATTTCCCCAGCCGTAGCCGACGGATCAGCGCTCGCGGTGGCAGAGAGCGGCTGCTCGTCGGTCTCGGCACTGGACACCGGCAGGGAGGAGTCATCGGCTTCGATCGGTCGGGCCAAGGCGTTCCGAATGATCGGCAATTTCACGGCGATGTGCAACAGCAGCGAGCCAGCGACGATCCACGCCACCGCGAAGTGCGCGTCGCGGAAATCGAAGGGCCAGAGATAGACCTTGGCGATATTGAGGACGCCGATGGTGAGTTCGAAGATGACTGCGGAGACCAGCAGAGCGACCGACAGCCGTTCCAAGCCGTGCACGAGCGACTTCACCGGGGGCCGGACGAACAACCGCGGGTAGACCGACCACAGCTTGACCAACAGCAGCGGGATCGCGGCCACTCCGCTGATCACGTGCGCGCCCTGGGTCACCCGGTATCCCCAGGAGGGGCTGGTCGGCCACGGAAACCAGACGAGGTCTTGGGCGGCATGCGAGAGGAGCCCGGTGACGAAACAGATGCTGATCGCGATCCCGAGTCCGATGCCCACGCGTGCGCTGACCGCCGGTGAGCGACCGCGACTGGGAAAGGTTTCCTCCCTTGGGACGAGCAAGGTCATGGCAGCCGGCGATCCAACAGGGCGACCCATCGATCAGCCCGCTGGTCCAGACCGGCGAAGGCCAGCCCGGCCTGCTCGGCCAACGAGTAGATGGAGTCGGCTGCCACTCGGGCCCAGGGAAACCAGGAGCTCACCATCTCGTCCACTTCCAGCCGGATCATCCGGCAGCTCACGCCCTTACCCGGCGGGTCGACCTCCACCACGGCCCGTCCCCCCGGCGCCAGCATTGTCTCGACCCGGCGTAACAGGAAGACCGGATTCCCGCCGATCCCGATGTTCCCGTCGGCCAGAAGGAGATTGGGCCACCTGCCCTGCCCCGGCACGGAGGCGAAGATATCACGGCGTAGCGCCGTGGCACCCCGCTGCCGGGCTATCTGTACCGCCTCGGCGGAGACGTCGATGCCCAGCGCGCTGACTCCGGCCTCGGTCAAGGCCGCGCTGAGCCGGCCCGGCCCACAGCCGACATCCAACGTGTTGCGGGTGCAGTGGGCCAGCAGGATGTCGTCGTCGCAACTGGCCGGCTCGAGCCAACGCGTCACACCCATCCCCATGTCCTGACCAGCGTCGTCGACAGCGCGCAGGCGCCGACCGATCAGTGCTTGTGCATAGACGTCCACCGGATTGCATCCGTTGTCGTTGATGGTTCCCCCGCCGATGTTCATCCCACCCCCTGCGATCTGAGTTCGGCCGAGACGTACAGGCCGAGATGTTCTGCAGCTATGACTTTGGCGTCGTCAAGGGTGTCCAGGTCCCGAAGTGGGCCGACCTGTCCCACCCGTGCCCCGACCGCCCGCAATGCGGCGAGTGTGAGCTCGCCGGTGTCGCAGCGTGACGTGGGTACGGCGGCGAGTGCGGCGGCTTGGGCGGGAGCGGAGGTTCCGCAGACCCACCAACCGCCATCCTCGGCCGGTCCGAGAATCGCGTCGACGTCCGCCCCGCTGAGTAGGTCTGCGCTGTCGCGAAGCAGGCCTGCGCTCACCTGCGGGGTGTCCATTCCGATCTGCAGGATCCGTCGGGCTCGGCCGCCGGCGGTAGGACTGAGGGCGGCCGCATCGGCGTGGGCTTGGGCGAGTCGATGCCCCAGGTCACCTGAGGACTGCGAGATCACCTGCCAGTTCGCGACCGTACGACGCAGAGCTGAGGTGTCGATGACTCCGGTGTCGGCAAGGTCGCCGGCCAGCGCCAGGATCCGGTGCGCGAAGACGGTTCCCGCGACGAGCAGGGTGTCCAACAGGGCCGCTGCGGCCACCCGGGCGGCCCCGACATCCCCCAGGTCGGCCGCCAACCTGGTCTTCACCGCACCGGGGCGTGGCGCCTTGGCCACGACCAGCACGGCAACGTCCGGACAACCGCTCACGGCATCGCCGCAGCGAAGTCGCGCAGCGCGCGAGCGGTGCCCCTGAGAGAGCCGGTGACCTTGGAGCGCCCTGCGGTGCGAGGGGCATAGGCCACGTCGACTTCACGGATCTGCCAGCCGGCCTTTGCCGCTCGGACCAGTAGCTCGATCGGATAGCCGAATCTTCGATCCTCGACACCGAGCTCGCGCAGCGGGATCCGTCGGGTGACTCGGACCGAGCCCAGATCATGTATTGGGATCCCGGTGCGCCGGCGTAGCCGGGACGCGAGCACCGCATTACCGGCGCGGGCGTGCCACGGCCAGGCGCCCCTGCCGGTCGGTCGGCGACGCCCCACGACCAGGTCCACCCGCGCGATCCCACCGTTGGCCGCTACCGAATCCTCGTCGCCGGTGACACGTTCGAGGAGGGCCACCATAGCGGGCAGCTGGCCTGGATCGACCGAACCGTCGGAGTCCAGAAAGCAGACGAGGTCGGTACGGGCGGCCAGGAGCCCGGCATGAACGGCCGCACCGTACCCAGGGGTGGCTTCGTGCACGACTCGCGCACCGAGGCGCCGCGCGACGGCTGCCGTGTCGTCGGTCGACGCGTTGTCCACGACGACGACCTCGTACCCGGCCGGCATCCGGTGCAGGACTCCGGGTAGCGCGCCGGCCTCGTCGCGCGCCGGCAGGATGACCGTCACCCGGGCAGCCGTCGATCCAGACTCCTGCTCCACGTAAGCGACTCTAGGTTGCACGACCTTCACGCTCGGTCCACGGCTCCTTACCAATCGGTGACGTCGCGAAGGTGACCATTCGCTGAAAGGTTCCCAAATCTGGGTCCGTCATTCCCCTGATCCCTAGGCTCAGGCAATGCCCGCAGCGCTCACCCGACAGCCGGTGCGCCACTGTTGGTCGGTGCGGGCCGAGGTCACCGCCCTGGGGATCGGCGCGGCTGTCGTCCTCGTCGCATTCGTCACCGAGCCGCTGTGGGGGGATGTGCATGCCCGGTTTCCACCGCTTTCCGCCTCACTCGCACCCGCCTTCGGCCCGGGTTTGCTCCTGGCGGCAGCGGTGGCGGTTGCTGCGATCGGGTACGGCCCCCGGCTGGCTCTGGTTCTGTCCTGGCGTCGGCTGCTGTGGGTGACGTGGGCAACCGGTCTGGTCTGGGGGTTCGGTCTGGCGCTGGTGCGAGGCTGGTCCGGCGGCATCGTGGAGCCGCTGCGCAATCCGGCGGAGTATCTCGCAGACATCGATCGCGCCGCGAACATGGGCCCTTTGCTGTCCAACTTCACCGACTACATCGTCTACTCCGCACCAGAGCACTGGACCTCCCAGGTAGCCGGGCATCCGCCGCTGTCGTTCCTGTTCTACGTGGGACTGGACCGGATCGGGCTCGGAGGTCCGGCCTGGGGAGGGGTCATCACGGCGCTGATCGGGTCTACCGGAATCGTTGCCGTGCTGGTCACGCTTCGAGCCCTGCGGGACCAGTCCACGGCGCGTCGGGCAGCCCCCTTCCTGGCGCTGACGCCAGCCGTGATCTGGACCGTGGTTTCGGCTGATGGCATCTTTCTGGCGCTCAGCGCCTGGTCCATCGCCCTCGGCGCACTCGCCGTTGCCCATCGGGGCAGGGCACGGGCGACCGCTTTGGCACTCGGCGCCGGAATCGGCCTGGGGGCCGCACTTTTCATGTCCTACGGTCTCGTGCTGCTGCTTCCGGTCGCGGTGGCCACTCTCGTCCTGCGCAGGTCGTGGTGGCCGGTCGTGCCAGCAGCGATCGGGGCCATAGCGGTGACACTGGCCTTCGCGGCTGCCGGCTTCTGGTGGTTCGAAGGACAGTCTGCGGTGGTGGTTCGGTATTACGAGGGAATCGGCGCGCGGCGGCCGTACTCCTACTGGGTGTGGGCGAATGCCGCTGTACTGGCCATCGCCGTCGGGCCAGCGGTTCTCGCCGGGATCGGAGCCGCGGTGCATCGGACCCGTCAGGTGCGCGGCCGGGTACCTCCGGCCTACTGGCTGGCGGCGGCGGCCCTGTTCGGGATGCTGGCCGCCACGTTGAGTGGACTGTCGAAATCCGAAGTGGAGCGCATCTGGTTGCCGTTCATGGTCTGGCTGATCCCCCTGGCAGCGGCCGCCGGACCGGAGCGGCACCGGGCTTGGCTGGCCGCCCAGGTCGTGACCGCGACGACCGTGGCCATCCTGATGGACACCTCATGGTGACCGCCGCACCGCAATCCCCCGGTCGACGGATTCTGGTGGTCGAGGATGACGCAACCGTCCGCGAGGTCGTCGCGCGCTACCTGGAGCGCGACGGGCATCAGGTCACCACCCTCGACAGGGGGGCGCAGGCGGCGGCGGTAGTCGCCCGGCTCGATCCCGATCTGATTATCCTCGACCTGATGTTGCCTGACATCAGCGGCGTCGAAGTGTGTCGAGAGCTGCGCCGTACGAGCCCGGTCCCGATCATCATGGTGACGGCGCTCGGTGAAGAGGCCGATCGGGTGCTGGGTCTCGAGGTCGGTGCGGACGACTACGTGACCAAGCCATTCAGTCCCCGCGAACTCGCCCTCCGCGTCGCCTCGGTCCTGCGCCGGGCATCGACGTCGGCAAAGCCGGGTCCCCTCGTCACCGACGGCGACCTCGTCGTGGACGGTCCGGCGCGTACCGCGACCTGGCGGGGCCGAGTGGTGCCGCTGACTGCACGCGAACTCGATCTGCTCGCCTTCTTGATGACCCACCCTGGCCAGGCCTTCACTCGTGAGCAGTTGCTCGACCAGGTGTGGGGCTGGTCATTCGGCGACCACTCGACGGTCACCGTTCACATCAAGCGACTCCGGCGCAAAGTCGAGGTCGATCCGGTACAGCCAACTCGGATCGTCACAGTCTGGGGCACCGGATACCGCTATGACCGAGAGGCGAGACCATGACCGAGCTCCGCGACATCGCCCTACTGGTTCTGGCCTGCACCATCCCGGTGGCGGCCTTGGCCGTGTGGGGGATGCGACGGTTGACCATGCGCACCATCACGGTCAATGTCGTGGTGCTGGCCCTGGTCCCGGTGGCGGTGATCCTGGCCGGCGTGGTCGGTAGCAGCGGGTTCATGTTCACCACGGAGCTCGAGCACACGCTCATCGTCTGTGGAGTCGCCGCCGCGGTGACGGTGCCCACGGCCGTCGTGCTCGGCCGCCGG
>JACCQS010000152.1 GCA_013814015.1 Geodermatophilaceae bacterium
TCGGCTCAGGATCATCTGCGGCACACCGAAGCCCGGCCCGCGGGCGGACAGCACACCGTGACTGAGCGCGCCCAGGCCAGTACCGACGACGATCGCCAACACGGCCTGCCAGAACGTGAGGCCGAAGGCTGCAACGGCCAAGACTCCCAGGAAGATGGTGGCGAACTCCAGATTCGGCGACATCCAGGTCCAGAGCAGGTGGATCGGGCTGCCGTGTCGGTCGCGGAGAGGAACGAATTCCGCGCCTCCCGGCTCCACGCGTACGACGCGGTCTCCGTACTCCCCCTCGCGCACTTCGGCGACGACCTCCATCGGGCTCTCGCCAGCGGAACGCCTGTGCGGTTCGACTGTGGTCATGGGCGGGCCCTTCCATGCAAGGCGCCGTGCTACCAGAAATCCGGATATCGCGACGGTAGACCCGGCCAGGCACCAAGAGAATGACCACTACGTTTCAGTCGTGTCACAGGTCGTGCCGTTGTCGACGCACCGCCGTCGCCAGGGGGCCAGAGGGGACTGGATGCTGCGTTGTCTTTCACCCCGCCGGAGAGGCAACGGCACGCCCGGACAAACCTCGAATCAGGGCCGTCACTCCAACGACGGTGAACCACAGGGCAATCAACGCTCCGCCGAGTGGGAACAGCAGGGCCAGCGCCTCGATGCCGGCCAGCCCGACCAAGGCTGGGGCCACGCCGAAAGCGACCGCGCCTATGGCGCCGACCGCGCCGACCACCGGGTGGGTCAGGGTCCGCCGACTGAGCACAGCGAGTGCACCCACCGCGAAGGTGAACAGCGGGTAGACCACCAGGCTCAACGCCATGTGAGTGCTGAGGATCGGTGTGGAATCACCGGCCAGCGCGGCGTCCTCGTCGAGAAACGCACCCAGGTGAAAGACACCCTCGACGGCGAGCAGCACCGCCCCGACTTCGGCGACCCATGCCGCCCGCCGGGCCGACGTCGACAGCGGCATCCGGCTACGGGCCAGCCCGAACAGGCCGATCAGATAACCGATCGCGCCGGCCAGGATCAGGGCGTGGGACGGGATCCAGGTGCCGCCCCCGATGAGCTCGGCTGTGGCCTGTGATTCTGGCAGGCTGGAGTCGCTACTTGGATGCAGCGGCCCGCCGATGAGGAACAGCACGCCGCCTGCGGCCATGGCCCAAGGCCACAGACCGACCGTGGCCCGCTGGGAGGCGGTGACTTCGGGCGCCATCGTCATGTGCGAAGTGTCGCAGCCGACGGCATATGCAGGAAGTGCCTCGGCAAGCCGAACCCTCGCGCAATCCGGCGGTGCTGGTCAGGAACCGGGCAAGCCCACCAGATCGGCCAGCCGGGTCCGGTGTTGATCGGGCGCACCAAGGATGAGTTCGTCGGCCTTGGCCCTCCCCAGATAGAGATGGGCCGGGTGCTCCCAGGTCATTCCGATTCCGCCGTGCAACTGGATCATCTCCTCAGTGGCGAACACCGAGGTCTCCGAGCAGTACGACGCAGCAACCGCAACGACCCTCGCAATCTCGTCGGGGTCGCTCTCCCCCGCCAACGCATCAGCAGCAGCGAGAGCCGCGGCCCGGGCAAGTCCGACCCGACGCCACACCTGGGCCATTCGATGCTTGAGGGCCTGAAAGGACCCGATCGGACGGCCGAATTGGTGTCGATCCTTGAGATAGGCCACAGTCGTGTCCAGTGCCCATTGCGCGACCCCGACCTGCTCGGCGGCCAGCATCGCGGCACCGGTGACCAGCGCCGTGGCCACCGCGGCGAGCGCCGGGTCACCTCGAACGATCAGCCGCCCAGGTGCGGCGGCCAGTTCGAGACCGCCGATCGGCCGAGTCAGATCCAGCGGCGTGATCGCGCTGACGACGGCGGTCGCAGCATCCGGCGCTATGGCGTAGAGGGCCGGCTCGCCCTCGTCCCAGGTCAGGACGATGATGTGTTCCGCCGCGGCCAGGTCGACAACCGGAGTAACCGTGCCGGTCAACAAGCCGCCAACAGACTGCACCGTCGTGCTGAGGACTCCCCCGGGGACCGTCGTCGCCGAGATCCCAAGAGTCGCGGTGGTTTCCCCACCGGCCAGCCGGCGGAGCAGTTCCGATGCAACTGGTTCAGAGCGTACGGCGACCAGCGCGGCAGTAGCCAGCACGGCGCTTCCGAGAAATGGCACCGGCGCAACGAAAGCGCCGAGTTGCTCACTGATCACCGCTAGGTCGCGCGCGTTGCCACCTGCACCTCCGAACTCCTCCGGGATGAGGAGCCCGGTGACGCCGAGGTCGTGGGAGAGCCGCTCCCACAACGAGATGTCGTACGGCGCATCGGTTTCCGCACGGGCGAGCACCGACGCCCAGGAAGCATGGTCGGACAACAGGTCTCGCACCGCCGTACGCAGCGCCTCCTGGTCTTCGTTGATGACCAGCTGCCGTGGGCGTGGCTCCGGCCTTGAGGAGTCCGAGACCGGCGGGATGGCAGTCATCGAGGCACGTCCTTGCCGGTGGGGCTGCCGTCCGTACGCGGCTCTCGAGGCAGCCCGAGTACACGTTCCGCGATCACATTGAGCAGGATCTCCGACGTACCGCCCTCGATCGAGTTGCCTTTCGTACGCAGGTAGCGGTGCGTCGCTCCTCCCGCCAGCCAGTTGGATTCGGTGGGTCGGCGCAGCGACCAGTCCTCATGGTGCAGGCCTTCGGCAGCAAGGACTTCCAGCTCCAATGCTGTGCTGCCCTGGTTGAGTTGGGCATAGGTGACCTTGGAGCCGGACCCATCCGGACCGGGTCGACCGGCCAGCAACTGCTGGCGCTGCCGTTCGGACGAGAAGCGGTAGGCCTCCGCCTCGACCCACAGCTGCATCAGCCGGTCGTGCAGTGCCGGGCGCCGGAGCTCCGGCCGATCCCGCCAGAGCCCGGCGAGCTTCCCGAGCATTCCGGACTCGCGGGTGGCACCTCCGCCGATCGCCATCCGCTCGTTCATCAACGTCCCCTGGGCCACCGCCCAACCGTTGCCCTCGTCTCCGAGCCGCGCGGAGTCCGGCACCCTTACGTCGGTGAAGAAGACCTCGTTGAACTCCGCCTCGCCGGTGAGCTGGCGCAATGGCCGCACCTCCACCCCAGGAGCGGTCATATCGGCGATGAAATAGGTCAGGCCGCGGTGCTTCGGGACGTCAGCATTGGTGCGAGCCAGCAGAATTGCCCACTTCGCGGTGTGCGCGAACGACGTCCACACCTTCTGCCCGGTGACGACCCAATCATCCCCGTCGCGAACTGCCCGGGTGGCCACCGCGGCTAGATCCGATCCAGCACCGGGCTCGGAGAAGAGTTGGCACCAGATGTCTTCACCGGTGAAGATGGGGCGCAGCAACGTGTCTCGCTGCTCGGCTGTTCCGAATTCGAGAATCGTCGGGGCGGCCATCCCGTACCCGATGACGTTGTCGGCCTGCGCCGTTGCCGGCGCACCGAGTCGGGCGAACTCTCCCTCGACCGCGATCTGCGCCGTTCGCGGTAGGCCCAGGCCGCCGAGACCGCGAGGAAAGTGCACCCAGGCCAGCCCGGCGTCGAAGCGGGACCCGAGGAAGGCGCCGCGATCAACCGGGGGACGGGATGGGTCACCTGCTGCGTACTCGTCGACCAGTCTCGCGATCCGGCCGCGAACGTCGGCGTCCACCATCGTGCTGCCCTCCTCGATCGCCCGCTACCCTACGTCGCACCAACCCGTACCCCTGCGCCGTCGTCCCGAGAACGGTCACTCCGTCGGCCGGATCACCGAACGTTATGCGCATAACGTCCCGATTCGAGCCCATTTCTGGGGTCGTTATGCGCATAACGTCCCGACTCAGGCGCGGGTTACCGTCGTTCAGGACAGTCGGCGAGACAGTGAAGTGGGTGGGTGCGGTGCGTCCGAGGACGGTCGCGCTGCTCGCCGCTGTCGCCACGATCGCCGTTGCGCTGAACCTCCGTCCGGCTGTCGTCGCGGTGTCCCCACTGTTGGACACGATCCGCGCGGACACCGGTCTTTCAGCTCCGCTGGCCGGCCTGCTCACCACCCTCCCGCTGATCTGTTTCGGGATCTTCTCCCCGGTCGCGCCCCGGCTGGCCAGGCGGATCGGCCTCGAATGGGCAGTCGGTGCGTCCTTGGTCCTGCTGGTGCTCGGCATCCTGCTGCGCCTGGTCACACCGGTTACCGCGCTATACGCCGGGAGCATTCTCGCCGGCGCTGGAATCGCAATCGCCAACGTGCTGATGCCGGCCTTCGTCAAGCGCGAGTTCCACGAGCACCCGAGCGGGATCTTGGGTGTGTACACCGCGGCCCTCAACGTCGGTGCGGCCGCGGCAGCCGGGCTCACCGTGCCGATCGGAACGGCCCTTGCCATGGCCTGGCGTCCGGCACTGGCTTTCTGGGTCGTGCTGGCGGGTCTGGGATTCGCACTGTGGCTACCGATCCTGCTGCGCAGCAGGCGGCTGCGGGCTGCCCGACCGGCGTTGAGCGACGCCGACCAGGAGCTGGCCGCCGCCGAGGATATTCGGGGACTCGTTCTGCTGCGGTCCCCGGTAGCTAGGCAAGTCACCGGATATCTTGCGCTGCAAAGCTTTCAGTTCTATTCCTATGCAGCTTGGTTACCGACCCTGCTCGGGGACGAGGGTATCGACCCGAAGACGGCCGGCTACATGCTGATGCTCAGCAACCTGACCGGCGCCGTGGGGGCGTTGGTGCTCCCGGTCTTCATCAAGCGGCTGCGCACTCAGCGACCTCCCGTTGTCGCCGTGACCTCCTTCTACGCCGTATCGCTGCTCGGTCTGCTGATCGCACCGTCGGGCGGTGCCTGGGTATGGGTGTGCATCTATGGAGTCGCGCAGGGCACCGGCTTCTCACTCGCTCTGACCCTGATGGTGTTGCGGAGTCCGGACACCGCGGTCGCTGCCCGGCTGTCCGGAGTCGCCCAGCTGATCGGATACCTCCTGGCCGCGACCGGTCCGGTACTGCTCGGGGTCGTACACGACCTGACGGGTGGCTGGGAGTGGCCCATCGTGGTGTTGATCGTTCTTCTCGGTCCGATGCTCTGGGTCGGCCTTGGTGCTGGTCGTGACATCCTGCTCGGCGACCACCACGACCGTGCCGAACGGGTCGACACCCTCGACTAGGCGAACCGGTCGTTGGCCCAGAACGTGGCAGACATGGCAGGTCCGGATCAGCCGGGTACGGGACGCGCGGCCAGCTCGCTGAGGCCGTCGAGGACACCGACGTGCGCATCCGGCACCTCGATATCGAGTACGACGACGCCGTCGGTCGGGGTGACTGTGAAGTCGAAGAACGAGCAACAGTCGGTCTCGCGCGCGGCCAGGTCGCGGACGGCCTCTGCAAGGCCCTCGCCGCCGGCCAAGGTGAGGCGTAGGTGCAGAGGGCTCAGCCGTTCCTGGCGGCGCAGCGCGGTGCTGCACAGCGCTTCGAATTCGGCTTGCCGCAGAGGCTGGGCCGCCGTGGGCAGAGTGCAGGCGTCGGGGACCTCGAAAGACATGACCCTTCCCTTCGTTTCGGCTGGGCCGGGGGCCGTGGGCGACCTCAGCGTTCCGACGGTAAGCCCGTACCCGGGTACAACATGCAAGCCGGCTGCCGACAGGAATTCCTGGGCCGCGGCTGTTGCAACTGGTACTCGGCTACAGGTTTACCGTGGACGACATGACCCCGGGACTGCGCTCAGGACAGGTCGCCGCCGCGGCGAGGGTGAACCGCCAGACGTTGCGCTACTACGAACGCCGCGGCCTGATCGTCGAGCCGGATCGCACCTTGGGCGGGCATCGCCTCTATCCACAGTCGACCGTGCAGCGCCTGCGAGTGATCAAGGCAGCTCAGCGGCTGGGCTTCACCCTCGAGGAAGTCGCTGACCTGCTCGCCGTCGGCGCGCATCGGCATGGGCGGCGGGCTGCAGATTCCGGCCTGCGCGTTCGGGCCGAGAACAAGCTCGCGGAGGTGGAGCAGAAGATCCTCGATCTCGGAGTCATCCGGGACACCCTGCGCGCCGCAGTCGCAGCTGGCTGCGACGACCTGATGACCTGCGCCGAGAGCCCCTGCTGCCCCCTGCCCTTCAGCGAACTCGCCTGACGGGCCAGCTACGCGCAGGTCAGCGGCGGGGGTGGCCAGCGGCGGCCCGCTGTCCAACTAAATGGTCAGTTGCCGCACCCCGGACATGCGGCTACTGACCAGTTAGTTGGGCGGTGGCTGTTCGACGACGGCAGGGTGAGGGCATGCTGGACGAGTGGCCAAGAACGGAGCCGGATCCGGTGAGGTTGTCGCCACTCTTCGACGGGCCGGCATCGCCGAGGTGGACGACAGCGCGCTGAGCCGCTCGCTCT
>JACCQS010000173.1 GCA_013814015.1 Geodermatophilaceae bacterium
CACTGCAGAACGCCGCCTCGATCGCCGCACTGTTCCTCACCACCGAAGCCGTCATCGCGGACAAGCCGGAGAAGAACGCTCCGGCCATGCCCGGTGGCGACGGCGGCATGGGCGGCATGGACTTCTAGGTCCGAGTCACCCGTAGGACCAGCATTTCGCACAGCGCAAAGGGCGGTCCCGTCACTCTCGACGGGACCGCCCTTTGGCATGTGTGCCGTACAGCGCCCGTCGCTACCCAACGGCTCTATTGGGTTTGGGCGGGGCAACGGGGCGGTTCGCTACACAACCTGCCTATTGAGGTCGGGCAAAGGGGCGGTTCGCTACACAACCGGCGTTCTGGGACGCCCACTCTGGCCGCAACGGACTGGGAACGCAGAGGTAGTCAACGCGCTGGGTGCGGCCGGACCGATGCCTGCGCGCGACGGGCGGCGGTGAACACCCAAGCCCCGTAGCGCGGCGAAACGCACCAGGCCGATCGCACCGGTGATCGCGGCGACCAAGAGCACCTGGACGAACCATCCGGCGTCAGGCACAACTGTCTGCAGGACAACGAGAGCGAGGCTGGTAGCCAGCAGGCCGGCCACCGCCAGGCTGCCACCCGCGAGTTGGGCCCGCACCCATCCGACGGCTGCCGATGCGCGGAATGTCAGCCGACGGTGCAACTCGTTGGCAAGCAGGGTGCTGGCCACCATCCCGAGCAGGTTGGCGGCCAGATTGCCGAGCGAGCCGAACGTCACGAAGACAGCCGCGTACAGGCCGGAGCTGAGTAGGCCCACGACCGCAAAGCGGGAGAGCTGGGCGAAGGTGCCCTCACTGGTCAGCCGGGTCCGCACAGCTGTAGCCAGATCCGCCGCTGCGCGCGCCGGGTTGGGCGCGTCGGCGAGTAGCAGGGCACTTCTGCGCAGTGCCGGGGCCGGGCAGGTCACGGGGTCTCCGAGGTCTAGCAGGATCGTTTGGTTTCCTTAGTACGTTCGCTGCAACCGTGGTCAGCAGATCTACATTCCATCGCCGTTACGCGCACAACGGCGAAATCGGGGGCCGAATCGTGACTGTTGTGCGCATAACGGCGAGAAAGGGGGATCAACCGGGTGGCCATCCTCGTCGACGAGCCCTTATGGCCTTATCGCGATCGGCTGTGGGCGCACCTGGTCAGCGATGTGTCCTTCGCCGAATTGCATGACTTCGCCGGCAGGCTTGCGCTGCCGGAACGGGCCTTCCACCGCGACCACTACGACCTGCCCGCCGAGCGGCACGCCGAAGCGGTCGAACTGGGGGCACGACCGGTTACGGGCCGGGAGGTGCTGGCGGCCCTGCGGCGCGCTGGTCTTCGTCGGCCTCCGCGGCGTCTGGATGCGGCCGCAGAAGGCTGAGCTCGGCGCTCAGATTGCGCCGGGCGGCGTCCTCCATCGGCGCCAGGGACTCCATACGGTATAGCCGCGGCGCGGCCAGCAGAGCCTCCACGACGGCCGCCCGCCCGGTCCGGAAGTCGGCGTCGGGTACGTGCACGTACTCCTGCCGTATGGCGTTGAGGTAGGCCACGTATGCCTCCGGCGGACTGGCCAGCACCATCAGGTCGGCATCGTTGAACAGCTCCCCGTTCCGGTCCCCCTCAGCCGGGTCGTGACCGGCCGTCAGGCGGACCAGGCGGGAAACTTCCTTGACGCGGTCAGCCGGCAGGCCGAGCGCGCCGAGTTCGTCTTCGGCGAGCACGGCGCTGCGCTCCTCGTTGTCGGTGGAGCGCGGGTCGTAGACGGCGTCGTGATACCACGCGGCTAGACGTACGGCATGGGAATCGGCGGCGTGGTCGGCGTACTCGTCGAGAAAGCGCAGCATCGCGCTCAGATGCCCTATCCCGTGATAGCGCCGATGCTGCTCACTCCAGCGGGCGAGGAGCACCGCCCAACAGTCGACCGAGTCCTCACTGGTCCCGACGAGCGATGTCCAGGCGCCAAGATCCACGGACATCGGAATCAGCGGACACCACAGGTGCGCACGATGAGAAGTGCGACGGCCCGCGCTGTGCTGAGCAGGTCACTGATCGACACCTGCTCCCGCACGGAGTGGGCCAACCGAACATCTCCTGGTCCGAAGTGGACGGTCGGGATCCCAACGGCTGTGTAGAGCCTGAGATCGCTGCCGTACGCGGCCGCCCGCTCCGGCGGCGTCGTACCCCTGATGTCGGCGGCTGCAGTCTGTACCCAGGTCAGCAGTGGATGTCCGGGTGGGAGTGTGCCACTTCCGAACTGGCCGCCAGACCAACTGACGGTGGCGGGATGGTCGGCCAACCACGGATCATTCGCGCAGGCCTCGGCGACTCGATCCTCGAACACCTTTCTGGCAGCGGCCGAGGATTCACCGATCGCCACCCCGTACCGCCCCTGCGCCACGAGCCGGTCCGGAACGCTGCTCGCCCAGTTCCCGGCCTGGATGGTGCCGATGGACAAGGCGTAGGGAAGTTCATGTTCGCGAAGCCGCTGGTCAGGGTCGGCGTTTCGCTCGGTTTCCAGCTCGCGTAGGGCCAGATGGATCGGCCAGAACGACTCGAAGGCACTCACGCCTAGCTCTCGGGTGGCTCCGTGTGCGGCCCGGCCGGCGACCTCGATCCCGAAGGTGAGGGCTCCCGCGTTCGCGGTGTGCACTGTGCCACTTGTCGGCTCCAGGATGACCGCCGCATCCCCCTTATGCCCTCGGCGCAAGGTTGACCACGCACCCAGGCCGCCGTCCTCCTCGCCCACGACGCTTTGCAGGGCGAGCCGTCCGGTCAGACGAAGCCCGCTGTCCTGCAGGGCCTTTACCGCGGTGAGCGCGGCTACGACCCCCGCCTTCATGTCACAGGCTCCACGTCCGTGTACGACATCGCCGTCGATGCGCGGACAGAACGGGTCGCCGTACCAGAGCGAGGCATCGCCGGGCGGGACGACGTCGATGTGCCCGTTCAGAATCAGGGTGGGGCCATCGGCGCCGCCGACGGTCCCGACCAGGCCCCAGGCCTCGGTCCGTGGCGCCTCCAAGCCCGGGAAGTCCGGATGCGCCTTGGCTTCGGCCAGATCGATGGCCCAGAGGTCGGTGTCCAACCCGAGGGGGTCGAAGTAGCCCGCAAGCCGGTGTTGGGCTTCGCTTTCGGCCGCGCTACCAGTGATGGAGGGAATGCCGATCAGTTCGGCCAGGCGATCCAACGCCCAGGATGCATCGATCGACCCGAGCACACGTTGCTCTTGTGGGGACAGCGTTGGCACGCCGGACATACTGGCACCGGCACCAAGAGCCACCGACGCGGACCCCGACGTTGCTAGCGTGACGCCACGGGCGTTGGTTCTGAGGCTGAGAAGAGCGGTGCACATGAGTCCTGGTCGTACGTCAGGCGCGGTCCGGTTGCTCGAGGACCTGGTGCGCATTTCCACTGCCGGCGCGGACGAGGGGACCGTCACTCGGCATTGTGCCCTGATGCTCACGGCGGTCAATGCGCACACGGACTTCGTCGACTGGGCACCCAACCGTGAGCAACTCATCGCCCGGGTCGACGGCAGTGGTCCGCCCCTGACGTTGACCGGGCACGTCGACACGGTGCCGGCCGATCCAGCCGACTGGAGCGTCGACCCGTGGGCGGGAGAAAGCGACGGCAACCGGATGGTGGGCCGCGGCACATCTGACATGAAGAGCGGGATCGCGGCCATGGTGACTGCCGTGGTCGGTCATCTTCGCCGGCAACACGAATGCCGCGGAATCCAGGTCGTCCTCACCGCAGCCGAGGAAACCGGCTGTCAGGGTGCGATGCAGATCCCGTCGTCAGCCCTGCGGCTCGGCGGTCCGCTGTTGGTCGGTGAGCCGACGGCCAACGCCCTGGTTCCGGCGCACAAGGGTGCGTTGTGGCTGCGACTGACCGCCCGCGGGAGGGCGGCGCACGGATCGGCGCCGGAGCGGGGGGACAACGCGGTGGTCCGGCTGGCTCGAGCCGTCACGGCCTTGCACGACGTGTCGTCCTGGCCGTCAGACGAGCGGTTCGGCCCGGTCACGGCGAACGTCGGCAGGCTCTGGGGTGGCGTACAGCCCAACGTCGTACCCGATTCCGCCGAGCTGTTACTCGATTTGCGTACGGTTCCTGGCGTCGACTCTGTCGAACTCCGTCAGCGGGTGAAAGCCATTGCCGGGGATGGAGTCTCGGTTTCTGGCCTCGTCGATCTTCCGCTGATCGACACCGACCTGGACGACCCCTTCATCGAACTCGTAGGCCAAGCACTGACCGCGAACGGTCTGCCCGATGCCCCAGCGCCGCCGGCTCGGTTCTTCACCGACGCGTCGGCTCTGGTCGGGCTGCTGGGCGATCGCCGGGCCGGCCCGCCGGCGCCGGTGCCGACGGTGATCCTCGGACCAGGCGAGCCCGACCAATGCCACGTCGTCGACGAGTGGTGTCGACTGGATCGGGTGGAGCAGGCGGTCGAGGTGTACTCCTCGATCCTGACCGCATGGTGCAACGGGGCATCCACGTGAGTGGTCACGCAGACGTCGGTGCCGGCCGCAGCGGACATGGTGGTCCCGATGCGGACGGCCTACGGATCGGGCGCCTGGACCTCGTGCCGGCTTCGACGCACCCCGAGTTGCTGGCTGATCCGGTCGCGGACGCACTGGCCGTGGCTGCGCGGGAGCACTCGTCCTTCGCCGATGTCGCCGTGGCGGCGATCGATCCTGACCTGGCTGACACCGCGGCCTTCTGCGCGGCCTACGACGTAGCGCTGGAGCTGTCGGCCAACTGTGTCGTTGTTGCCGGCAAGCGCGAGGGGGAGCAGCGGATCGCTGCCTGCGTCGTCCTGGCCACGACGCGAGCCGATGTCAATGGCGTGGTCAAGCGCCGGCTCGACGTACGAAAGGCCTCGTTCCTCTCGATGGACGAGGCGGTGGCGCTGTCGGGAATGGAGTACGGCGGGATCACCCCGCTCGGGCTACCTGCCGACTGGCCGATCCTGGTCGACGCGGCGGTAGCCGAGCTGCCGTGGACGATCATCGGCAGCGGCGTACGACGGTCCAAGATCGCCATCTCCGGAATGGCGCTGGCCACGCTGGCCGCGAATGGCCGCGGAGGCGTGATCGCCGGATTGGCGGTTGGCTAGCGCCCACCTGCGCCGACACCTACCAAGAGCCTGGACAACCGTCACCAACCAACTCGTGCCCGACACAGTGACAATTCCTGGCACTGGGCAATCTGACACGTCTGGACCTGCCTAAGGGGCCTTAGCTGCACAGCCGACTGCCTTAGCCCGGTTTCCCGGCGGGTTTGGCTGAAGGACTGCTCGGTCTGCCCATGCCCGGAGGCTGCGCTCAGACGCATCGTGGTTCCTGTCACCGCCAGACCGGCGGGGTGTTCCACGAAGGAGTAGCCATGACCGACAACATCAGCTTCGCACCGGGCCTGAGTGCCGAGATCGCCTACCGGCACGAGCGGATCGTCGAAGCAGCGGGGGGCACCCGACGGGTGCGGCGTGGCCGCGCCCGCCGCGCGGCCCGCGCGGTCGCCGTTCGCAATGCCACCGGACGCATCGGTGCTGCTGCTCACCCGGCTCACTGACGCGTGCCGAGTGCCGTCGGAGTGCGTACGGC
>JACCQS010000184.1 GCA_013814015.1 Geodermatophilaceae bacterium
AACTCGTTGATGGTGGCCTCGGGTACCAGCTGAGCCCCGGTCGAGTTGTAGACCGTCACCACCGTGTTGACCATTTCGAGAGTGAAACCGTTGCCGACGCACAGCGCCTGATCCGGTGGCTCGCCGCTGAACTGATTGCCGTTGTTGGCAAAGCGGCTGTCAGCGTGGGTAAGACCGCCGAAGCCCAGCATGCCCTGCTCGGGGCCGGCAACCGGCGTGACAGCAGGATTGGGAGCTTGTGCCGGTGCCACCCGAGTGTCTGGCACCGCATTGGGCCGCTTGGGAGCCGGGAACTCCGGACCGGCGGTCAAGACGACGGCACGTTCGCCTTCGTGGCTGGCCGCGATGTCGCGCAGCGAGCGCGAACCGAGCGCCTCAAGCCCCTGCCGGACCTGCTGGGCATCGATGGCCGGACCGCCCGACGGATCCGGGGCGGCGTACGCCGGTGCGCTGAGCAATCCGAGGACGATTGCCACTGCCGCGCACATGGCGGCGATCGCGGACGCATGGGTGGAAGAGCGGCGAAAGCGCACAGCGAACTGCTTCGGCGGAACAAGCAAGACCTGCAGAGACGCTGGCTCGAGTCGCCAGCAGAGCTGCAAGCTAGCAGCTGTGGCGGCGGATAGATCACGATGTCGTCGGTGGGCGCTACTGGGATCGAACCAGTGACCTCTTCGGTGTGAACGAAGCGCTCTACCGCTGAGCCAAGCGCCCGAGACCTGGCAACCCTACCCGCCGCAGCCGGCACCCACTCAGCGCCATAGCGGCACCCAGTCCGGCACCCACTCAGGAACACCGGTCAGGTGCAGGGTCACGACCAGAACCCCGTAAACGAAGCCTGCGGTGGCCAGGGCGATCAGGGTGCGGACCCACACCGGCTGCCCGGTCACCCAGTCGGTCCAGGACGTCACCCGCCGCTTGGTGAATTCGAGCAGCCGCTCGGCCCAGGTGAATTCGGTCGCCAGGACGAACAGGCCACCGATCACGACCAACCAACCGGGTCCCGGCAACGGAATCGCCGCTATCCCCCCGATCAGGATGACGAAGCCGACCACTCCGACACCGATCCGGTAGGCCGAATTGACCGGGGCGTTGGCGGTGAGCCGCTTACGCCAGGACGTGTCGGCGACCCGCTCGCGCAGGCTGTAGACGTCGTCGGTGCCCGAACCGGCTTGCTGCCGCTCTGGGCGGTCGCGCTCAGTCGATGTCATCGACTGTGCAGTCTGCCCTAGTTCTGATCCGCCCAACCCTGCTGTCGGGTCAGGTCACCTGGCCGGTCGCCACCATGGGCAACGTCGGCGTATCGGGGGCCTGCCGCCCGGACTCGCGAGTGACCGCGTATCCGTTGAAGGCGTCCAGTCCGGCGACGGTCGACCCCACCGTACGCATGTCCAGTTCACGGTCGACCACGTCGAAGGTGCCCAGAGCCTGCGGCTGCTCGCCAGCCTCCCGGAGCCCCCAGAGGACGTAGATCTCCTCGCCTGCGTTGTTGACCGGAAGGCCGTTGGTCATGACCATCGCCTGACTGGACCCGATCACCAACGTCGCGACCGCCTGACCGTCACCGTCGTGCAGCGGAGTCATATTGACCTCACCGGCAGCAGCCAGGTCCTGCAGAATCTGACCGCGGTCTGCAGCCACGGATGTGGCGTTGTCCCGGTCAGTCTGCAGGTTGAGGTTCCAGATCCCGAGGCCGGCGATCACCAGAACAGCGGCGGCCGCTGCGACCAACGTGCTGATCGTCGTCCACTTGCTCCGATCTCCCCGGACCGAATGGGCGCTGCGCGCCACCGACCGGGAACGAGCGGCCGCGAAGTCGACCAACTCCCCTTCCGGCAGCACCTGCTCGGAGGCCCGCAGCGAGGCGGCATTGCGATCGCGCCGGGTCTTGCCGATCTCAGCGAGCAGCCGAGAACGCAGCTCGGGTGAGGGAGACTGCACGGGAAGCTGCTCCACCAAGGCGGTCAGGACCCGTCCGCTGTCCTGAACCGAAGCCTGGCAGCGGTCGCAGCCACTCAGGTGAGCTGAGAACCGATCCTCATCGTCGGGCTCGAGCGCACGCAGCGCCCAACCAACGGCGAGTTCGTCCCACTCGACATGCGTTGTGTCACTTCTGTCGAGCCCGCTCACGCCTGCACACCTCCGGCCGATGGAAGGTCGCCGAGCGCGTTGCCCAGAACCTGCCGCAATCGACGCATGCCGGCGAGCATGCGCGTCTTGACTGTGCCCAGCGGCGCCCCGGTCAGGGCAGCCACCTCGCGCTGTGTGTACCCACCGAAGTAGGCGAGGGTGAGCGCCTCGCGCTGTACGGCTGGCAATTCCGAGAGCGCGGTGCGTACATCGGCACCCACCAGCCGCTCGAGCGCCTTCTCCGACGGGTCGTCGCCCATGAGGGCGGGCGGTTCAAGCTCAGCGAGGCGGTCCCGACGGCGGCGCTGGGACTCCTCACGGCGGACCGCGTCGACACTTCGGTGATGAGCCAGCGACAGCAGCCAGCTGGCGAATCCGCCCTTGGCCGGGTCGAACTTGGTCGGATCACGCCACAGGGCCAGGAAGACCTCCTGGGTGGTGTCCTCGGCCAGGATGTGATCCCCGAGGATCCGTTGCGCCAGGCTGAACACCTGCCGGTGATAGCGGTCGTAGATCTGGGCAAGCGCGTCGGACTCGCCCGAAGCCAGCCGAGCGAGCAGAGCTGCGTCTTCGGCCGGAGAAAGCCCGGCACGACTCATGACGCTCATCCTCACACGCATCATTCGCAAGCGCCCATGGGATCGGTTCGTTTCTCGGCATCCCTCGCTTCCGGCACCCGGCCGGCCCTAGGCTGTGGCCAGTGAGCGGGCACCGGAAACGACGCAGCTCCCGCGGGTATCGGTTCGTTCTGGCTGGTGTCGCCGTACTGGCAATTCTCGCTTTCGTGGTCAATCTGATCCTCGGCCCGAGCGAGACAAACCTGGTCGCTGACCGGAGCGCCAGCCCGCCCGAGGCATCCAATCCGCCCATTTCGACCACATCTCCTCCCCCGATACAGCCGCCTGCACCGCCCACCGTGACCCTGGCCTTCGCAGGTGATGTGCATTTCACCGGCCGTACCGAGGATCTGCTCGCCGAGCCCTCGACAGCGTTCGGGCCGATCTCGACGGCCCTGTCCGCGGCCGACATCTCGATGGTCAACCTGGAGACGGCCATCACCGAGCGAGGGGTCGAGCAGCCCAAGGAGTTTCACTTCCGAGCTCCCCCGGCCTCGCTGGACGCGCTCGCCGCGGCGGGAGTCGACGTCGCGTCGCTGGCCAACAACCATGCCGTCGACTACGGCCCCGTGGGACTGGAGGACACCCTCGCCGCGATCGCCGGCGGCCCCATCCCGGTCGTCGGCATCGGGCCTGACGCCGCCACGGCGTACGCCCCGTTCCGCACCGAAGTCCGTGGAGTGGGGATCTCGATCTTCGGCGCCAGTCAGGTTCCTGACCGGACCTACCAGAGGTGGACGGCGACGGAGGAGTCTCCCGGCATTGCCTCCACCGCCGATCAGGACCGGCTGCTGAGCGGCGTCAGCCAAGCCAGCGCTGCCGGCGATGTCGTCGTCGTCTACCTGCACTGGGGTATCGAGGGGGAGAAATGCCCGACTCCGGACATGGAACTGCTGGCAGCCGACCTCGCCGCGGCCGGCGCCGATGCCATCGTGGGCGCCCACTCCCATCTGCTCCTCGGTGCTGGATACCTCGAGCAGGCGGGCAGCACGGCGTATGTGGCCTACGGACTTGGCAACTTCGTCTGGTGGCGGCCACTGGCCTTCTCCGACGACACCGGCGTGCTGACTCTGACCTTGCAGAATGGTGCGGTGACCGGCTCGGTATTCACCCCGGCCCTGATCGACGAGATCGGCCGGCCGCAGCCGGTTCTCGGTCCGCAGGCCCTGAACGACGTCAGAGCCTTCGAAGAACTGCGTAGCTGCACCAGTCTGTTAGCCACCCCCACCGTTTGAGTGCCGGCGCGTGCGTCGGTACAGTCCGCGGAGCACGAATACGCGGACGTGGCTCAGTTGGTAGAGCATCACCTTGCCAAGGTGAGGGTCGCGGGTTCGAATCCCGTCGTCCGCTCGGCAAGACCCGACGTTCTGGGTTCTGGACGCACGGTGGAGTGGCCGAGAGGCGAGGCAACGGCCTGCAAAGCCGTCTACACGGGTTCAAATCCCGTCTCCACCTCGACGGTATGTTCGTACCCACTTGGGCGGTTGGCGCAGCGGTAGCGCGCTTCCCTGACACGGAAGAGGTCACTGGTTCGATCCCAGTACCGCCCACCCGTACGCCGGCGGCTAGCTCGCCGGGCGGATCCGTTCCCACCACACCTTGTCGACGGCCGTACTCAGAACCGTACGGTTTCCGTCGTTCACGATCACCACATCAGCGATTGCCCGTCGCTGGTCGTCGGTGGCCTGAGAGGCCATGCGCGCCCGCACCTGTTCCTCGGTCATGTTCCGGTCGCGCTGCAATCGCTGGACTCGGAGGTCCTCCGGAGCCTCGACGACCAGGATGAGGT
>JACCQS010000185.1 GCA_013814015.1 Geodermatophilaceae bacterium
CTGTGCTCCGGCGGCATTCGAACATCGGTGACCACCACGTCCGGAGTGCACCGCTCCACCGCGGCGAGCAGTTCCGGGAGGTCAGCGCAGACGGCAACCACATCCAGGTCGTCCTGGCGGTTCAGCACTCCGACGATGCCCTCGCGGACGAGAAGGGAATCCTCGGCCACGATCACTCGCAAGGACACAGGGCGCAGCCTAATGAGGACCTTGAACCTGGAGCGATGGCCAGGCCCCGGGTGGCGCGGCGGTCGGTGCTGATCCGACCATCTCGCACAGCCGCCGGGTCCGCCGGAGTCCGACGATTCGATAGGCCGGACCGCCGGCGCGCGGTCCCAGCATCGTCCCGGCGAGCCCGACGGCGGCAAGCGCCCTACCGGCCGCCCCCCAGCATGCGGGATCGTCGGTCCGACCGAGGCTGAGCAGGTAGCCCGTCGGGTCCGTGCGCCCCGCGACCGACGCCCAGAGACGGATCCGAGCCGGGGTGAGCCGCCAGTCCGCGGGCGGCACCTTCGAGGATCCCCGGGACCACCGTGCGGCCAGCGGCAGCAGGCTGCGGTGGAAGGGCGTACGTACGGCGACGTGCGCGTCGAAGGTCGGGACCTGCTCACCGGGCAGACCGCGCAGATCGAAGGCCTCGACGATCGCGGCAGCCCGCCACTGTTCGCCCACCACGATGGATAACCGGGCCTCGGCACCACGCTGGACCAGAGCGGCACCGGCGACCAGCATGCCCTCCAGATCAGCGATCTCGAGGTCGGCGCTCGGGTCGTCGAAGAGCGGCAGCTGCTCGTGCACAGCCTCAGCTCCCCCGCTCAGATGTGAGTGAAGGCGTCCTTGTATCGAACCTAGTGGTTCAAGGACGCCTTCACTCGAAACGTCTCGTGCCAGTGACCGGGACGTTCGGCTAGGCCCGGTAGGGCGCGGGCGGCGGAATCTCCTGGTTGTGGTCGGCGACTGTCGGGTCCGCACCCATCACGATCGAGCGACGCTTGCTGATCACGACGGAGACCACGATGACGAGTACGGCGCCCAGCGCGATGAGTGCCCGGATTCCGTCGTTCGCGTCCAACCCGATGGACAGACTCACGACCGCGGGTGCGATCAGCAGAGCCACCAGGTTCATGACCTTGATCAGCGGGTTGATGGCCGGCCCGGCGGTGTCCTTGAACGGGTCGCCGACCGTGTCGCCGATCACCGTGGCTGCGTGGGCCTCGCTGCCCTTGCCGCCGTAGGCGCCGTCCTCGACCATCTTCTTCGCGTTGTCCCACGCCCCACCGGAGTTGGCCAGGAACACCGCCATCAGCGTTCCGGCCGCGATCGCGCCGACGAGGTAGGCGGCCAGCGGGCCGAATCCGAGACCGAACCCGACCGCCACCGGAGCCAGAACGGCGAGCAGACCCGGAGTGGCCAACTCACGCAGAGAGTCCTTGGTGCAGATGTCCACGACGCGGCTGTAGTCCGGGCGTTCGGAGTAGTCCATGATCCCCGGGTGCAGCCGGAACTGCTCGCGCACCTCGAAGACGACCCGACCGGCCGCACGAGAAACAGCACTGATCGCCAGGCCGGAGAAGAAGAACACCACTGCAGCGCCGAGGATGGCACCGACGATGTTGTTCGGGCTGACCAACTGCAGGCCGTTGATCGCCTCGGCAGCGTCGGCACCAGCGATCTCGAGGCCTTCGAGAATGCTCTGGTAGTACGAGCCGAACAGCGCAGTGGCCGCAAGCACCGCCGTCGCGATCGCGATTCCCTTGGTGATCGCCTTGGTGGTGTTGCCGACTGCGTCGAGGTCGGTCAGCACGCGTGAGCCGTTCTGGTCGATGTCACCAGACATCTCGGCGATGCCTTGGGCGTTGTCACTGACCGGGCCGAAGGTGTCCATCGAGACGATGACACCGGCGGTGGTGAGCAGGCCACAACCGGCCAGCGCCACGGCGTACAGGGCGATGCCGCCACCGATCAGGAACGCGCCGTACACAGCCGCACCGATCAGTATCGCGGAGTAGACCGCTGATTCCAGGCCGACCGAGATGCCGGACAGGATCACGGTAGCCGCCCCGGTCTGCGAGGAGCGCCCGATGTCCTGGACGGGCTTGCGGCTGGTCTCGGTGAAGTAGCCGGTGAGCAGCTGGATCGCCGCAGCCAGCACGATGCCGATGAGCACGGCGACGAAGCCGATGACCGCCGGGCTGCCACCCTCGTCGAGGCCGACGGCCGCGAAGTCGCCGGGCAACAGGATGAAGGAGGCCCCCGCCACGAGGACGAGCGAGCTCGCCGCGGAGATGAAGAACCCGCGGTTGATCGTGGCCAAGCCGCTCTTGTCACTGTCCCGGGGGTTGGAGGCCAGGATGCCGATGACCGAGGCGAGCACACCGATCGCAGCCACGACCAGCGGGAAGATCATGCCGTCACCGCCGAGGAAGGTCTGGCCCAGAATCAGCGCCGCGACCAGGGTGACGGCGTAGGACTCGAACAGGTCCGCGGCCATTCCGGCACAGTCTCCGACGTTGTCTCCGACGTTGTCCGCGATCGTCGCTGCGTTGCGCGGGTCGTCCTCCGGGATACCGGCCTCGACCTTGCCGACTAGGTCGGCGCCGACGTCGGCGGCCTTGGTGAAGATGCCGCCACCGACCCGCATGAACATGGCCAGCAGGGCGCCGCCGAAGCCGAACCCTTCCAAGACGATGGGGGCGGTCTCGTTGAAGACGAGCAGGGCCAGTGCCGATCCGAGCAAGCCCAGGCCGATCACCAACATGCCGCAGACACCGCCGGTGCGAAACGCGATGCGGAAGGCGGGCCTGAAACCGGCCTCACGCGCAGCCGCGGCCATCCGCACGTTGCCACGGGTGGCCAGCGTCATGCCGATGAATCCCACGGCCGCCGAGAAGCTGGCACCGATCAAGAAGAACACCGCGCGCCCGATCCGGGTGGCCGTGCCGCCGTCGGTGACCGGCAGGACCAACAGGACGACGAAGACCACGACGGCGAAGATCGCCAGGGTCTTGAACTGCCGTTTCAGATACGCCGCCGCGCCCTCTTGCACCGCCTTGGCGATCTCCTGCATCTTCGGCGTGCCCTGGCCGGCTGCCATGACCTCGCGGACGAGGAAGGCAGCAAAGGCGAGCGCGCCCACTGCGACCAGCAGGATGATGGTGACCAGGGCGTAGTCGCCCCCGGAGATGGCTGTCTCCACCGGCATTGTTTGCCTCCTCCTGATCCGACACCGGCACATCCGGGGTCGCGCACGAGGCGCGCACGCGGGATGGCTGCGGTGCCGACCCGGACACTCCGGGCCAGACGTCGCGGGGAGTCTAGGGGAACGCCGGTTCACCTCTCGGAACGGGCCGGTCACCACCACCTGTCAGAGTGGAGAACGTGTCCGCCGACCGAGCCGAGCGGCCAGGCGCGAGCCAGGAGCGTGCCTTGGCTGGGGTGAGGGCCGAGCAGCCAGGCGCGAGCCCGGAGCGCGGCTTGGCTGGGGTGAGACTGGACCGGCTTGTACGCGGAGTTGATCCCAGCCCGCTCACGCATGTGGCCGAGCTGGCGTCCCGAGCCGCGCAGCCTGGGAACTGGCCGCCCTGGCTGCCCGACGCGCTGCACGAGCGTCTGACCGAGTTGGGCATCCCTGAGCCGTGGCTGCATCAGGTGGCCGCCGCGGAACTGGCTCACTCCGGCCGACACGTCGTCGTCTCCACGGGAACCGCGTCTGGCAAGTCGCTGGCCTATCAGCTGCCCGCCCTGTCCGCTCTGGAGACCGACCCTCGCGGCCGGGTGCTGTATCTGGCCCCGACAAAGGCCCTCGCCCACGATCAGCTTTCCGGGGTCACTGCCCTAGCCGGTCCTTCCGTGCGTCCGGCCGCCTACGACGGCGATACGCCCGCCGACGAACGAGACTGGGTACGACAGCACAGCCGTTGGATCGTCACCAACCCGGACATGATCAGCCGCGGAATCCTGCCCAGACACCCCCGCTGGTCCGGGATGCTGCGCAACCTCCGGTACGTCGTGGTCGACGAGTGCCATGCCTACCGCGGTGTCTTCGGTGCGCACGTCGGAAACGTGCTTCGCCGTCTCCGGCGGATCTGTGCGCGGTACGGCGCCTGCCCCACCTTCATCCTGGCCTCGGCGACCGTCGCCGACCCCGAGGCTGCGGCCCTGCGATTGACCGGTCTCGAGGCCGGCGCGGTGACCGAGGACGGATCGCCGCGGGCCGCCAGCACTTTCGCGCTGTGGGAGCCGCCGTGGGAGAACGGCAACAACGGCGTGCCGTCGCGCCGCTCGGCCAGTGCAGAGACCGCCCGGATCCTGTCCGACCTGGTGTGCGACGGTGCCCGGACAGTGGTCTTCGTTCGCTCCCGCCGGGGCGCGGAAGGCGTCGCTGCACAGGTCAAACGGCTGGTTGCCGAGGTGGACCCGGTGCTGGCCAAGCGGGTCGCGGCCTATCGCGGCGGCTATCTCCCCGAGGAACGGCGCGAGCTCGAGCGGCAGCTGAACAGCGGTGAGCTGCTCGGCGTCGCGTCCACCAACGCCCTGGAACTCGGCATTGACATCAGCGGATTGGACGCCGTGGTGCTGTCGGGCTTTCCGGGGACGTTGGCTGCGCTGTGGCAACAGGCCGGTCGGGCTGGGCGGGCCGGTCAAGAATCCTTGGCGATCTTCGTAGCCGCCGACGACCCGCTGGATCACTATCTCGCGCACAATCCGGCGGCCATCTTCGGTCAACCGGTGGAGGCCAGCGTCTTCGATCCGACCAATCCGTACGTCCTGGGTCCGCAGCTGAGGATGGCGGCAGCCGAGTACCCGTTGACCGAGCCCGATCTCGAGCTCTTCGGCGGCGAGGCTGCCCGGCGGGCGGTTGACGAGCTCGTGGCCGCCGGTGATCTCAGAGTGCGACCCGGCGGCTGGTATTGGACGCACCGGCATCGGCCAGACGTCGATCTGCGCTCCGGAGGCGACGGCCCGGTGACGATCGTGGAGGCGCAGACCGGTCGAGTTCTCGGGACTGTGGACGGTACTGCGGCCTCTTCGACCGTGCACGACGGGGCACTGTACGTCCATCAGGGCGCCTCCTACGTGGTTGACGAACTCGACCTCGACCTCGCGGTCGCGCTCGTGCATGCCGAGGAGCCGGAATGGACGACGCGGGCGCAGCAGATCACCGACCTGCGGATCGTGACGACGCAGCGGAGTTCGACCTATGGCGGTGTCGGGGTGCACCGCGGGCTCGTCGATGTCACCGACCAGGTCGTGTCCTATCAACGCCGTCGGGTGTGGACCGGTCAGGTGCTGGCCGAGTTCGCGCTGGACCTGCCAGCTCGGCGGCTGGAGACTGCAGCGGTCTGGATCACCCTCGATGCCCGAACCGTGAATCGCAGCGAGGTCAACGAGGCGGATCTGCCCGGAGCTCTGCACGCCGCCGAACATGCTGCGATCGGATTGCTGCCGCTGTTCGCGACCTGCGACCGCTGGGACATCGGCGGTTTGTCCACGGCCCTGCACCCCGACACCGGCGCGGCGACCATCGTCGTCTACGACGGGCACCCTGGCGGGGCCGGCTTCGCCGAGCGCGGCCATGGCGCGATCCGCGAATGGCTGACCGCCACCCGAGCGACGATCGGTAGCTGCGGCTGTGAGACCGGGTGCCCCTCGTGCGTGCAGTCGCCCAAGTGTGGCAGCGGGAACTCCCCGCTGGACAAGAGTGCGGCAGTCAGGATCCTGGACGCCGTTCTCGACGCCCTCGCCGCCGCCGCTCCCGTTTCCTAGCCCGGGTCGTCGGTTTCCGCTGGGCCGGCGCGGGCATCGGCCTGAGCTACACCTAGCCCGAGTGAGCCGAATCGCACGGTCACGGTCACCGTCACGTCCACCACGCCGTCCCCGCCCAGGTCGCAGGACTGTAACTCCGCCCCATTGATCGCAGCGATCTGCGCGGCGTTCGAGCAGGCAACCTCCGATCCGGAAAGTGCCTGACTCGCCGCCGCCAGGGCCGCAAGATCGGCCGCTGTGCCAGCTTCGTGACGGCTGATAATGGCAAGTCCGGCCAGGACGGAAGCTGTGCCGGCCAGGAGCACAACACCGGAGAGGGCAAGAACCCAGATACCTGCCGACCCCTCATCGACCGGCAACCGCGAAGAACAGACGCTCCGGCCCGGCACGCGAAATCTGGAGAGTCGGCCCGCACGAGGCCGCGCCCGATTGCTCGGCACAGGTCGCGCCGCTGCCTGCGGTCGCGCCTGTCCGAGTTTCACGGCGGTCCACGCGAGTCGGGGGCCGCACTGATCTTTGCGCCGCGCTGGGCCGAGGTTTCCGCGTCGAGCCCCGGCTCCAAGACTGCGGTAGCGCTGTCAGAGACCGATATCGAGGGGCCCAGTCCAGGAAACAGCGGAACCGACGCACTGACTTGGACAGTTGCGGTGTCCCCGTCCCGGGTCACCAACACTGCGCTGTCATCGGGCGCAGAGGAGGCCGCGATCTGCTGCACTGCCGCATCCGACTCTCCTCGGGCGGCAGCCCGCGCGCCCTCTCGAGCTGCATCTGTGCAACGCATCTGCGCTGTGACCACGGACACGGCGGCGAGCGCGGCGGCCAGGACGAATACCAGTACCGGCAGCACGACAGCGGCCTCGGCGGTGACCATCCCGGCATCACTGAATCTGCGCGGAGCCATCCGAACGAATCCCGGGGGTGCCGCCGTGCTCAACCGAGATTCGCGCCGAAGCCCGTGGAGGGCCACTCGATGACCGTTGCAGCGCGCCACCGGGTGTCAGGACAGCGTTGACAGAGCGGAGTCGATGAGATCCTGAAGTCCCGAGACGATCGAGTCGCCCGTCACGACCTGGTAGAGGACGGCCGCGAACGCACACGCTGCAATCGTGCCGACGGCATATTCAGCGGTGCTCATCCCGGCATCGCCGCCCAATCGGCGGACGCGTTCGTAAATCGTTCTGCCCACCGTGCCGCTGATTGTCAGGCAACCGAGTGTGAGGCTGGCGCAGAGCATGGCCATGAGCCGGGTGACGGCGAACCGATTGGACATGTCCGCCTCCTTTCTCTAGTGGATGCCCAGACGTCCGTCTGCGCAGGCCTAGCGTGCTGACGGATCGCTTGTCCGGCTCGACCTAGCAGGCATCTGTGGACGGCCGGGGGGGCGCCAACCGACATCGGTTGGCCGCTGTGGACAACCAACCGGCCGATGTCGGGGTTGGGCGGCACAGCTGCCACAGCGCGCCGGTTCAGCCGAGTACCCGGCTGGCGATGCCGACCACGACCGGCACCACGCCGAGACAGACGAAAGCGGGAAGAAAGCACAGCCCGAGCGGCGCCATCAGTGCAACGCCGGCTCGTTGGGCGCGCGACACCGCCTGCTGGCCCGAGGCCGTCCGCATTCGCTGCGAGACAGCCTCCAACCGGCCTGCGACTGCACTGCCCGATTCGCCCGTGACCACCAAGGCGCGGGCGAGCGGACCGTAGATCGGGTGACCGATCCATTCAGCCCATGCGGTGGCCGGCTCGCTGCCCAGCTCGCTGGCCGCAGCCACTCGGGCCATTACCGCGGACACCTCAGGACCTCCGGATACGGCCGGGGCGCGGCGGGCTGGGTGTGCGCCACGTGCTGGCCATGCTGAATGCGCTGGGCGTATATCGACGGACAGGATGTCGGCGACCGCTCTGAGCGCAGCTGAGGTCGGCATCCCGCCACGCAGACATACAGCCAACAGGTCGATCGCGAACGGCAGGGCGGGGTCAGCGCCGCTGATGCGCCCCGAGTTCGCCCCGGACCACCGAACCCGCCCGAGCCAACGGGCAGCGCGCGAGCGCGGCTCCCCGATCAGCGATGGCCCGCTTAGCAGCAGGTAGGTCCCGGCCGAAACCGCCACTGTGCTCAGAGCACCGACGATCGAGGGGAATGTGGACAGGACGGCTGCACCGGCGATGCCGGAGAAGATCATCGCTCGCCGCCGTACGGCAACCCCGGCCCTGTGCTGGTCGGCATGGACCTCCGCAGTGCCGATGGCCGACGCCGTGCCCGGGCCGCTGGTCGGAGCCGGTGACATGGCTGGCGAGAGCCGCCTGACTCGAGAAGTTTCGACGGCACGCGCCGCTGGCCAGCTCGTCAGGGTCAGCGATAGTAGGGCCATCGCGACGGCTCCGGAGCCGGTGGGCCAGTACATCGGTCAGCTTCCGCGCAGTGCTCGGCCGGTCAACCCCCGGCTCCAGGCAAGTCCGAGCAGTTCCAACGCGACGCCGGTCACGAGCAGGATCTGCCCGATCGTCGTCGTGGTAAGGATCCGTACTGGTTCGGCCCCGATCCCGCTGCCCATCATGAGTCCGAGGATCGGCAGTCCGGCCAACAGCCCAACGGTCGCCCGGTGACCGGCTGCAGTGGCGCGAACATCGGTGCGTTGCGAACCACGTCGAGAAAGATCTGACTCCACCGCGGCCAGGACATCGGCAAGTGCACATCCGGTCTGGGAACTCAGACGCACACCGGACAGCAGTCGGATCTGCCATTCCGAACAGGGGACACTCGCCGAGGCGTCCAGCCATCCATCGAGCCGATCACCAAGACGCAGAAATCGCCCGAGCCGGCGCAGCAGGGCGCCGACCCCTGGGTGACCGCAATGTTGACCCGCAGCCGCCAGGGCGGCCTCGGGTGTTCGCCCGGCGCGTAGCTCGGCAACCAGCACTCCAAGTCCCTCGACTGCGGCCTGTTCCTCGCGCACGACGGCCCGTTCTCGCACTCCTCGGACCAGCGCGGCGAGGGCGGTGCCGGTAACGGCGATCGCCACGGCCGCGACCGGCAACGGCCAGATCTGGGCGAAGGCCACCACAGCCCCGACGATCAGCAGCACGCGCAGCCCTCGAGACCGTGGCCATCCTGGCAACCGCCAGGCGCTGCGCGCACCCGGCGGCGACTCGTTCGGGTCGACAACGTTGATCGCCCGCTGGAGCCGAAGCACGGCGAGTGACCGGGGCCAGAACACGAGCGCAGCAGCCAAGAGCACCAACGCGCTCGCCTGGATCACCATGTCCAGACCGGGCGGACCCGCGATGCTGAGTCGCCGCGCACGAACTCGGCGATCTGAGTGACCATCCTGCCCGTGCTCGTCCGGGTCACGTGCACGACTGCATCCAGTCCGGCCGCCATCTGGCTGTGAACGGCACCTCGGTCCAGGCCGCCCATCGCAGCCAGCGCTTCCAGGCGAGCCGGAACTTCCGCCGGCGAGTTGGCGTGCACCGTCCCACAGCCACCGTCATGTCCGGTATTCAGCGCGCACAACAGATCTGCGACCTCCGCACCGCGTACCTCCCCCACCACAACGCGATCGGGACGCATCCGGAGTGCCTGGCGGACCAGATCTCGAAGCGTGACTGCACCTGCGCCCTCGACGTTGGCAGGTCGAGCCAGTAGGTGGACCACGTGCGGATGGGTAGGAGATAGCTCCGGTGCATCCTCGACCAGGACCAGGCGCTCATGATCCGGAACGAGGGAGAGCAACGCTGCGAGCAGGGTGGTCTTTCCCGATCCGGTGCCGCCGGTGACGAGAAAGGACCGTCGTTCTGCGATCAAGGCTTCGAGCATGGCGGCTGCCGGGCGAGGAATCGTGCCCCCGTCGACGAGTTCGGCGAAGGAGAACCGGCGGCGCCCCAACACCCGTAGACAGATGCACGGACAGTCGGGCGTGATCGGTGGCAGCACAGCGTGCAGCCGACTTCCGTCGGGCAGCGTCGCATCGACCCAGGGTGTCGCGTCGTCGAGCCGGCGACCGGCCATCGCAGCAAGCCGTTGGGCGAGCCTGCGTACGGCTGCAGCATCGGCGAAACACACCTCGCTGCGTTCCAATCCGGCCGGTGTGTCCACCCACACCTGGTCAGGGCCGTTGACGAGCACGTCGGTCACACCCGGCTGGCGGAGCAGTGGTTCGAGCGGGCCGGCGCCGACGAGTTCGTCCTCGGCCGACCGGATCAGTGCGAACAGGTCCGCGTCATCTATGAGCGCTCCTGCCTCCAGCCGAACCAGCTCGGCGACTCTGGCCCGGCCGGCCGGCTCATCCAGATTCGCAAGTCTGGTGCGTACTCGATCGACGATCATGTCGATGTTCACGCGGCCCGCGCATGCTGCTCGGCAGCAAGCCGCCACAACGCGGTACACGCCTTGGCGAGGTGGCTGTGGCTGCGCGGTCCTGGGGGTTGCCCTCGTTGCCGCCGCCTGGCCAGCCGCGCGTCCTCCCGAAGCCGTTGCAGCACTGGAAGACCGACGGCAACGGCAAGCGCCTCGTCGTCGATGTCGCGACCCAGCCCGACGCGTACAACGATCCCGGAAGTCGGTACGCCCCAACTCAACTCAGTGACCAATGCTCGGGTTGCCAACGCACCGGAGACCGTAGCCGGGCACACCACCAAGCCGAGATCGACCAGCCGGCCAAGCCATCGCGCTGACTCGCCGGCCCCGCGCGGGAGGTCGACGATGACCGGCCCGCCGGTACGCCGCGCCGCGGTCACGACGGCAGACAGGGCCGGGAGGGGGACCGTCGACGGCTGGTTTCGAGCCGAGCTCAAGAAACGCACTCCGTGCGCCTGCGGCAACCCATCGAGAATGGCCGCAGACGACAGACGTCCGGAGACATCGGCGAGATCGGGCCAACGTGGGCCAGGCACGTCCTCGGCTCCGAGCGCGATGTCGATGCCGCCGTCCCATGGGTCGGCGCCGAGCAGTACGGGTTGATGTCCCGAACCGGCGGCGCTGAGGGCCAGCGCACTGGCCAGCGTGCTCGCCCCGGCGCCACCACAGCCACCGACCACCGCGACCAGGACTCCGAGTGGCCCCGTTCGGCCCGCGGCATCGGCCAGTCGGTCGACGAGCCAGGCCTGCCCGGCCGGGAGCTCGAGCACGTGTTCGACACCGATGGACACAGCTGCGGACCAGACGTCGGCGCTGGGCCGGCTCGTCGTCGCGATCACCAGTCCGGGACGGCGGGCCAGCGCAGCGACAGACACCTGATCCGCGCAGTCGGCATCGACGACGACCAGACTCGGACCCGACCAGACTGCGTTGGTCAGCTCGACGACCTCGATCGCCCTGGCGAGGATGCCCGCGGTCGCGGCAAGCCGGAGGACTTCCTCGCGCACGTCATTGGCCGGTCCGACGACCAGTAGCCCAGCATCGTCGGCCGCGCTCGCGGGCTGCTCTCGACGCATGGGCACCTGCCAAGCTGAGCACCGGCATCGCATCGACGATCGCGCTACGGACGGATTGTGGACAACCGGAAAGCCCTGTGGACGCGACCGATGCGACGAGTCTGAGCCCCTGCGGCGCGGCAGCGTCGTACCCGATCCTCGAGTCCTAAGCTCGTCGCGTGGGCCGGGCTGCCGCTTTCTTTGATCTCGACAAGACGATCATCGCCAAGTCGAGCACCCTCGCTTTCGGACGCCCGTTCTTCGACGGCGGTCTGATGAACCGCCGGTCGGTGCTGAAGTCGACCTACGCCCAACTCGTCTTCATGGTGTCCGGGGCCGATGCCGATCAGATGGAACGGATGCGCAAGCACGTCACCGAGATGTGTACCGGCTGGGATGTGGCCCAAGTGCACGACATCGTGAACGAGACCCTGCACGAGATCATGGAACCGCTGGTCTACGAGGAGGCGGCCGAACTCATCGAAGCCCATCGCAGTGAGGGCCGAGAGGTGGTCATCGTCTCCAGCAGCGGGCTGGAGGTCGTCGGCCCGATTGGGGAGATGGTCGGGGCCGATCACGTCATCGCGACTCGGATGGTGGTCGAGTCCGGCAAGTACACCGGCGAGATCGACTACTACGCCTACGGGCCGAACAAGGCTGCCGCGATTCTCGATCTGGCCGTCGAGCGTGGCTACGACCTGGCCGAGAGCTATGCCTACAGCGACTCGGTCACCGATCTGCCGATGCTCGAGGTCATCGGACACCCGACCGCCGTGAATGCCGACCGTGCACTGCGCAAGATCGCCCTTGATCGCGGGTGGCCGGTGCTGATGTTCACCAAGCCGGTTGCCCTGCGCTCTCGGTTCGGCCCCAGTCGTAGCCCCGCGGTGACCAGCGCGGCCATCGGTATCGGGGCGGCCGTGGCCGGAATCGCTTGGTACGCAGCCAAACACAGGGATCGGCCAGCCTGACTCACCATGTCCGACACCTTCGTGACCGTGGCCGCGTGGCTGGCCGTCGCCGCGATCGCCGTGTCGGCCGTGGTGTTCGGTCAGGGGGCTCGGGCGCCGACCCGAGCACCCCGAGATGCCCGGGCGGCACGCAACCGTCGGATCGGGACGGCCCTGTCGATCAGCGGGCCAGTCGTCGTCGTTCTGCTGGCCTTCGCCGTGGCCATGATGACGGGGGCCTGGCTCGTCGGGGCTGTCGTGGCTTTCGCGGCCGTGGGCGTCGTAGCACTGGCCGGTCTTGCGCTCTCCCCGCATTGACCAGCTCCTCGCACGTTGTGCGCATAACCTCCCGTTCGTTCTGGATGGTTTCTGGACTCGCTCAAACTTGATGGGAGATCTTGTGCCACATCGGGACACGGCGTAGAAAGTAGGAGCGGACCGATTCACGGTTACGTGGACCGCTCCGCGCACGGCACACCAGGTACCCACGCGCGACCGGCCACGAGAGGCACGCCGGAGTTGTCCTGCCAGGCAGGCCGACTCCGCGAGAAGGTGCACGCTTGGTAGCCCGGCACACCGTGCCCTGACGGCGCCCCGCCTCGGCGGGGCGCCGTTCTATGTCCGGCTTTCGGGTGCGGGGCTGAGCGGCAGCGGGGACGTCAGCGGGCCCGGGCCAACGACTCGCAGATCGCCAGGCCCTCCACGGCGCCCAACGTCACAGCCGCCGCCCACCAGCACAGCCACGC
>JACCQS010000187.1 GCA_013814015.1 Geodermatophilaceae bacterium
CGGCCAAGGTCGGGATCATCGCGTCGGTCACGCGCGCCTTCTGCGGCACCTGCGACCGAACCCGGCTCACCGCCGACGGCCAGATCCGCAACTGCCTGTTCGCCCGCGAGGAGTCCGATCTACGTACCGCCCTGCGCGACGGGTCCAGCGACGAGGTGATCGCCGACAGGTGGCGGGCCGCGATGTGGACGAAACTGCCGGGGCACGGCATCGACGATCCAACCTTTTTGCAGCCGGTACGGCCCATGTCGGCCATCGGCGGCTGAGCACTGTGAGCACGACGACCGAGTTCCGAGGGGTGACGGTCAACTACTTCGCCGCCGCTCGCGCCGCCGCCGGTGCTGAGACCGAGACAATCGAGGCGGACAACCTGGCTGAACTGATCGCTGATGTCAGCCAGCGACACGGGCCCGCGTTGGCCAAGGTGCTGGGAGTCTGTTCTTTCCTGGTTGACGGCGTGAACCAGAGCGACCGGAATGCCGTTCTGCCGCATGGCGGTACGGTGGATGTTCTGCCGCCGTTCGCCGGCGGCTGACCTCTGGCAAAGGAGTCCTGTTGGGACTGCTCACTGAACTGCGTCGCTCGATCACCCGCCTGTGGGGACGGACCGAACAGGCCGTTGGTGAGGCGTACGGCAATCAGGCCCTGGAGTTTGAGGGAGAGGCCGACGAGGCCAAGGTCGACGCCGAGGAAGCCGCCGACGGCTCCCAGGACGGCGACGGGACCGCCGGCACCCCGGCCCGCTGAGCCCAATCATTCGTCCGCACGTTATGCGCATAACGTGCGGAAAAGCGGCCCAGAACGGGACGTTATGCGCATAACGTCCGGCGATCGGGCGGCGCGGGAAGCGAGCCTCAGGGGGCGGCGACCCATTCCTCTGCACCGTCTGTGAAGATCTGACGCTTCCAGATCGGCAGCCGGGCTTTCACCTCTTCGACAAGTTGCCGGCAGGCGTCGAAGGCCTCGCCCCGGTGGGCGGCGCTGACCGCTGCGGCCAACGCGACATCGCCGACCCCGAGCAGGCCGATCCGATGGCTGATGGCGACCGCGTGCACCTTGGGAAGGGCCGCGATCTCGGCGGCGATCTCGGCCATCAGCTCCTCGGCCGACGGATGACCCACGTACTCGAGTTGGGTGACCTCTCGGCCCTGGTCGTGGTCGCGGACGACTCCGCCGAAGGCGACGACCGCTCCGGCACCCGACCGGGACACCAGTTCTTCGTGCTCGCCGACCGAGATCGGTTCCGCGCTGATGGCGGCTCGGACAGCAGCGGGCGAGGTATCGGTCACGCCGTCAAATGTAGCCGCGGGTACCTCCAGTCGGTGGCATGAACGGCACTCTGCCGCCCATGTCCAGATGTCGCCGGTTCGCAGGCGACGCGCCTGGCGAGTCCTCTGCTAGCTACGAAGTCAGCAGTGGACTCGGCCGCTCCGGCCCTGATGTCGCCGGTATGCAGGCAACGCCGCGCGCAGGTTGCCTGCAAAGCTGCGACATCAAGAGGGTGGGTAGTCCAGATCGGCGGGGTCGGCAACGTCGGCGCACTCGACCTCGAGCACGTCGCGGGTGGCCAGGTACCCGCGGGCACCCTGGTCACCGATCGCCGCCGCAGCCACGCCTACCCAGTGCGTACGTCCGAGGAGCACCGGATGCCCGCGTACGCCGGAATAGCTGGCCACCGCCAGCACATCCGCCGCTGCATGGCCGGCGATGCGCCGAAGTGCGGCCACTGTCATCCCGGGCAGATCCACGAGGTGGACCAGGGCGGCATCGTTCAATCCCCAATCGATCAGGTCCGGCCCGCTCCCGCTGTGGCGGTTCTGACGGAAACCACCAGGAGCCGGGGCCAAGTCTGCCTCGTGGCGGTTATGACGGAAACCGCCAGAGGAAGGCCCCAACGCGGCCAGGCCGGTACGCAGGGACGACCCCATCCCCGTGTCCCAGTCACGGTTGATCACCACCTGCGCATCACCGAGGTCGGCGCGGGATCGTACTTCGTCCGCGGCGGCACCGAGCACGACAATGACCACCTCGCAGACGTCGGCAACCAGCCGGTAGGCCCGCTCGACGAGCAGGCCGCCCTCATAGGAGACAAGGGCTTTGGGCATTCCGTACCGTCGTCCGGCACCGGCCGCAAGCACCAGTCCGGCGACTTGTGCCGGGGACTCCTGCGCAGGATGGTCAGCGGTCATAGACCTCTACCTCATGCGCCTTGACCGTGGCCCAGACCGCACTCCCCGGGGCCAGCCCGAGTTCGGCGAACGCCGTCGCCGTGAGATCGGCCGTCAGCGGAACCGGTCCGTCGAGGTCGCACCGGACCGCCGAGCCGTGCGGCGTCGCCGAGGCCA
>JACCQS010000195.1 GCA_013814015.1 Geodermatophilaceae bacterium
CCATCGCGCACCGGCCGATCTCCGGCGCCCTCGACCGGTTGCCCCCAGATGAGTTGCACGCCTCGCGGGTCAGCGGGGCCAGCCCGTTCACTGCCATTCGTACGGTCGTGCTGCGGCCGCTCGCGCCTGCGCTGCTCGCCGCATGGCTGGTCTGTTTTCTCACCGCCCTGCACGAGGTCACCATGTCCAGCCTGCTGTACGGACCGGGCAGCGAGACACTGGCCGTCGTGGTTCTGAACAGCGCCGAACTCGGCCAGGTGGGTGCGACCTCGGCTCTGGCCGTCCTGATCACCGTGGTACTGCTCGTTCCCGCGCTCGGGTTCTGGTCCGTGATCCGCCGGCTCAACCGCATCCCGGTCACGTCATCACCCACGCCGACCGCACCGGAGTTGGCCCGTGTCGGCTGACATCCTGGAGCTTCGCGGCCTTTGTGTGACCTACGGCGACGTGGCGGCGCTGTCCGAGGTAGACCTCACTGTCGCGCCCGGCGAAGTGCTGGCGCTGCTGGGCCCGTCTGGCTCGGGGAAGTCCACGCTCCTGCACACCGTCGCAGGCTTCCATACGCCGCAGGCCGGAGAGGTGCTGATCAACGGTCGCCGCGTGTCGTCACCCACGAGCTCCGTGCCGCCGGAGCGCCGCGAGCTCGCGATGGTCTTCCAGAACTATGCGTTGTGGCCGCACCTGTCCGCGCTGGACACGGTCGCCTACCCGGCCCGGCGCCGCGGGCAGGGCAGGACGCAGGCCCGAGCCGAGGCCCTCAAGATCCTGGAACTGCTGAACGTGGGCCATCTCGCCGGCCGGCATCCAGCCGAGCTGTCCGGAGGTGAGCAACAGCGGGTGGGCCTGGCCCGAGCATTGGCCCGGCAGGCTTCGCTGTATCTCTTCGACGAGCCGACCGCCCACCTGGACAGCCATGTCCGCGGGGTGTTCCTGGCGGAACTGGTCACCCGGCAGCGCGATACCGGCGCAGCCGCCGTCTACGCAGCGCATGACGCCGAGGAGACGCTGGGACTGGCTGACCGGGTGGCATTGCTCGCGCACGGGCGGGTGATCCAGGTGGGCACTCCGCAACAGGTCTACCGCGAGCCGGTGGATGAGTTGGCGGCCAGGCTGACCGGCCCGGTATCGGTGCTCAGGTCCCCAGGCGGCTCGGCTCGGGTGCTGGTCCGACCGGAATGGGCGGCGTTGGATGGCGAACTAGCAGGTCGGGTGATCGAAGTCTGGTTCCGCGGCCCGCACTCGGACTATGTGTTGGACACCGATCAGGGGCAGCTGCTGGTGCGCGAACCCGGACCCCCACGACACCAGCGTGGAACTCAGGTGACCTGGCGACTTGCGCATTCCTGGGCGCTGGGCGAAAGCCAGCCGGCAACAGCAGAGCCGCCGACCGGCCAGCTTCCGGGTCAGACGCCGAGCAGAGTCGCCGTACCGGAGTGAAGATTTCCGTCGTTGACGATCCGCATGTGCCGCATCGTGTATGCGCGTAGGTAGCCCACCTGACGTTCGGTGAGTCGGTCGCACACCCACTCCCAGTGCAGTGCAACCCAATCTCCGGCCTTCAACGCGGGGATCATGCTGGCTCCGTCGATCGAGCGGACCACGGTCTCAGTCTCGGCCGGACCGAAATCGAGCCGATGCCCGTCCCAGGTCAGCGGCGAGGATTCCACGACCACCTGGTCTCCCTGCACGGTCAAAACCTGGCCCCAGCGGATCCTGCATCGATCCAGAACGGTCAGCGCCTGCTTGGCCCGGCGTCGCTCACTGAGCAGCCCGGTCCACGGGTAGATACAGAACACCGCAAAGCTATGGTGTGGGACACCTCCGGAGAGCACGCTCTCGTTGAGCGTGAAGAACTTCGAGCCGGTCATCGGCCGGAACCGCTGCTCCATCGAGTCGCCGACCGCCTGGGTGCTGACCATGTCCAGCCGTGGACTGCCCACCCAGTAGGCCTCGACCACCCGCCGATCGAGTGGGTCCGGCAGCCCGGTGGCCTCCGCGATCAGTTCGAGATAGGGCCAAGCGCCGGCGAACTGGGCAGACATGGCGCGCAATCCACCGTCGTCGCCCCTTGCCACTCCCGACTCGAAGAACGCGGTGTGGTCGTTCGGTCCGCAGTACCCGTGCGAATTGGGCGGGTAGGCGTAACGAGCGAACAGCACCGGGCCGCTGACCTTGGGGTCGTCAGGCATGGAACACCTCCGAAAGCACAACCAGATTCGTCACCTGCAGAACGTGCCCGCCAGCAACGCTTGACGCCATTTGCGATTGATCGGGTCGGCTACATGGACCGGATCTTGAGGTAGCGCTGTACGTCTGGAATCGACCTCACGCCGATCACCGTCGCGCCGGCCGCAGCCGCCAGCAGAATCCAGGTCGTGAGTTTGCCGATCAGTTCCATGGTGTTGCTCCCCTCGGGTGCGGTACAAGGTCTCTGCAGACAAGTTACCGCGCCCGCGGGGGATAACGGGCCGGAATCTTCCTCGGACTATAGAACACTTATTCCATCGTTATGATGGACATAGCCCGCCCCATCCCAATCCCGCCCTCCACCGGCGCCAGTCTCTGCTCAAGGAGTCGCGACATGAAACCGGCCGGAGATCGGGACGACTCTGATTTCTGGGGTGTCCCACTGGAAGTTCGGCAATGTCGACTGGAAGGTCGTGGCCAAGATCGGCGTGCCGGGAGCGATCGGCGCCTTCGTCGGTGCGAGCGTCCTGTCGAACCCGTCCACCGAGTTGGCCGCGCCGGGGCTTGCCCAGGTTGCCCGTGGGCAGCCCGAGGGTGGTGAATCGGATCAACGCGGCCTGGCTGGTCCGGCACATCCCCCCACGGCTGCTGGGCGCCTCGGTCGGCGGCATCATCGTGCTGACCAACGCCCGCACGC
>JACCQS010000198.1 GCA_013814015.1 Geodermatophilaceae bacterium
GGACGGTGCTGTGCGTGAAACCGGGCCAGAGCGACGGCCGCGTTGGCAATGGAACCGGCCGACGCTGGGCATCGCTCTCGGCGCGGTGCTGGTGGTCGGGTGGATGTTGGCCGCAGTCGGTGGGGTGGACTTCGGGCCCAGCACCGTAGGTGCCTCGGCCGGGCGCCGTCGCCGGTGACCCGAACTGGTGGCTGGTCGCCTTTCTGCTGGGAATCGTCGGCGGCGGCGGGATCGCTGCACGCAGCAGCGCCGCGTTCGAGCTGCGTGGTGAGACCAGAGTCTGCTACCTACGGCTGCTCGTCGGCGGCTTCCTGCTCGGCGCCGGCGGCTGGATCGCCGGGGGTTGCAATCTCGGGCACGGCTTGTCGGGCATGGCCCAGCTGAACGTCTCCTCGATCGTGGTCGTCATCTGCATGGCCCTGGGCGTCGGCCACGCACGGGCAATGACCCGTCCGGTCAGCCGTACTCGGACATCTGCAGGTTGATCGATTCAGCCGCGCAGGCGAGTGCGGAGTGAGCGCTCACTCCGCGTATAATCGCCGGCGTGACAGCTACTGGGCGGGCGGCGCCACTCTCGCCTGATCGCCGCCGTACCGCATTGATCGATTCGACGCTGCCGCTACTGCGCGAGTACGGCGACGCCGTCACCACCCGCCAGATCGCCCACGCCTGTGGGATCGCAGAGGGAACCATCTTCCGGGTGTTCCCGGACAAGGAGTCCCTGATTGCCGCGGCGCTGGGTAGGGCGCTCGACCCCACCGACATGATCGCCGAGATCGCCGGCATCGACCCGACCCTGCCCCTGGAGCCGCGACTACGCGCCACCGCCGCGATCCTGCACGATCGGCTCACCGGCGTGTTCGCACTACTCGGCGCGATGCGGCTCAACTCCGCACCGGGGCATTCAGCCGGACACTCACCACCGAACTCGCCAGGGCACTCATCAGGACAACGGCCGAACTCCGCCTGTCATACCGACCACCGGGCCCGCCAGGCCGAGATCATCGAGGCGGTTACGGATGTGCTGCGCCCGGACGAGCACCTACTCCGCCGTAGCCCGACCGAAGTCGCGCAACTGCTGCGCGCGTTGATCTTCTCCGGCGCGCACCCGCTGATCAGCGCCGAGGCCCCGCTGACTTCTGACGAGATCGTCACGATCCTGCTCGACGGCGTACGACGTCCCGGGGGCTCCGACGACGAGACGGACGGGAACGGCAGATGCTGATCCGCCTGGTGCGCACCTACCTCGCGCCGTACAGGAAGTGGGTCGGGTACGTCGTTGCCTTGCAACTGGTCGCCACCGTCGCCTCGCTCTACCTGCCCAGTCTCAACGCCGACATCATCGACGACGGTATTGCCAAGGGGGACACCGGCTACATCCTGCGCATCGGTGGCTGGATGCTCGTCGTCACCCTGATCCAGATCATGGGCTCGATAGGCGCGGTCTATTTCGGCGCCAAGACCGGAATGAGCTATGGGCGCGACCTGCGCCAGGCGATCTTCCACCGGGTCGGTGAGTTCTCGGCCCGCGAGGTCAACCAGTTCGGGGCGCCGTCGCTGATCACCCGCAACACCAACGACGTCCAGCAGATTCAGATGCTGGTCGTCATGACCTCCACGATGATGGTCGGCGCACCGATCATGCTGGTCGGCGGTGTCGTGATGGCCATGCGCGAGGACATCGGGCTGTCGTGGTTGATGCTGGTCTGCGTCCCGGCACTCGTGGTCTCGCTCGGGCTCATCATCGTCAAACTGATCCCTGGTTTCCGGGCCATGCAGGATCGGATCGACGCGGTGAACCGGGTGCTGCGCGAGCAGATCACCGGCATTCGGGTGGTCCGGGCCTTCGTCCGGGAGCCGTACGAGGCACAGCGTTTCGGTCGCGCGAACTCCGATCTCACCGAGACCGCGCTGCGCGTCGGCAGGCTGCAGGCACTGATCTTCCCGATCATCCTGTTGATCCTGAACGTCTCGAGCGTCGCCGTGCTCTGGTTCGGCGCCGACCGGGTGGCGACCGGTGAGATGCAGATCGGCTCGCTGACCGCGTTCCTGAACTACCTGGTCCAGATCCTGATGTCGGTCATGATGGCCACGTTCATGCTGATGATGGTGCCCCGTGCCTCGGTCTGCGCCGAGCGGATCGGCGAGGTGCTCGACACCGAGTCCTCGGTCCGGCCGCCGAGCAAGCCGGTGACGACGGTGTCGCGGCACGGCGACCTGGTGCTGCGCGGTGTCGGGTTTTCCTATCCAGGTGCCGCCGCACCGGTGTTGCGGGACATCAGCTTTTCCGCCCAGCCCGGCCAGACCACCGCGATCATCGGGAGCACGGGCGCGGGCAAGACCACGCTGCTGTCCTTGATTCCCCGGCTGTTCGACGCCACCGCCGGGTCGGTCGAGGTCAACGGCGTGGACGTACGAGATCTCGATCCCGATCTGCTCTGGGCGACCATCGGCATCGTCCCGCAGCGGCCCTACCTGTTCTCCGGGACGGTGGCCAGCAACCTGCGGTACGGCAACCCGGACGCGACCGACGATGACCTGTGCGACGCGCTTCGGATCGCTCAGGCTCTCGACTTCGTCGAGCGGATGCCCGGCGGGCTCGATGCACCGATCGGGCAAGGGGGTACGACGGTCTCCGGCGGTCAGCGGCAACGGTTGGCGATCGCCCGAGCTTTGGTACGCCGCCCGCAGATCTACCTGTTCGACGACTCCTTCTCGGCACTGGATCTCGGCACCGACGCACGGTTGCGGGCGGCGCTGCGGCCGGTGACCGCGGAGGCTGCGGTGATCATCGTGGCGCAGCGGGTCTCCACGATCGCCGGAGCCGACCAGATTGTGGTGCTCGAGGACGGCGCCATCGTGGGCCTCGGACGACATGACGAGTTGCTCGAGACGTGTCCGACGTACCTGGAGATCGTGGCGTCGCAGGCCAGCGCGGACGCGTCGGTATGAGCCTCAGATCCGGCAGCGGACATTCTCCGGACAAAGTCACTTCTGGACCGCCGGAGGAGATCGCCGTTCCGGGCAAAGGTGAGCGACTTCCGGCCGCGCGGGGGCCGGCCGGCGGTCCGCCGTGGGCGCGGATGGGCCAACCGGGTGAGAAGTCGATGGACTTCGGCACGTCGGCCAAACGGCTGATCGGTCGACTACGGCCGGAACTGGCCTATGTCTATGCGGTGATCGCGCTTGCCGTCGTCAGTGTCGTGCTCACCGTGATCGGTCCACTGCTGCTCGGGCGCGCCACCGACATCATCTTCTCCGGGGTGATCGGCGCCGACCTGTCACCCGGCGCCACCACGGCCGAGGCTGTCGCGGCCGCGCGAGCCAGTGGCAACGACAGTTTCGCCGACATGTTGTCCCAGATGAGCGTCGTCCCCGGTCAGGGTATCGACTTCAGCGCGCTCCGCGACGTCATCCTGCTCGCCGTCGGATTGTTCGTACTGGCCAGCCTGTTCACTCTCGTGCAAGGACGGCTGCTCAACGCGCTGGTGCAGCGCACCATCTTCAGGTTGCGGTCCGACGTCGAGGACAAGCTGAACCGGCTTCCGCTGCCCTACTTCGACAAACAACAGCGCGGCGAGATTCTCAGCCGGGTCACCAACGACATTGACAACGTCAGCCAGAGCCTTCAGCAGACCCTAAGCCAGTTGCTCACCTCGCTGCTCACCGTGGTCGGTGTCGTCGTGATGATGTTCGTCGTCTCGCCGCTGCTGGCACTCGTCGCACTCGTCACGATCCCGGTCTCGATGCTGCTGACCAAGGCGATCGCCAAACGATCACAGAAGCAGTTCATCGCGCAGTGGACGCACACCGGAGCGTTGAACGGTCAGATCGAGGAGGCATTCAGCGGCCACGAGTTGGTCAAGGTGTTCGGCCGGCAGGCGGAGGTCGAGGCCAGCTTCGAGGCCAAGAACGAGCAGCTGTTCCAAGCCAGCTTCGCGGCTCAGTTCGTCTCCGGGATCATCATGCCGGCGATGATGTTCATCGGAAACCTGAACTACGTCGTCATCGCGGTCGTCGGCGGGCTCCGGGTCGCCTCGGGCAGCATGAGCCTGGGCGACGTGCAGGCCTTCATCCAGTACTCCCGGCAGTTCACCCAACCGCTGACCCAGCTGGCCTCGATGGCCAACCTGCTGCAGTCCGGGGTGGCCTCAGCCGAACGGGTCTTCGAGTTGCTCGACGCCGAGGAGCACAGCCCCGATCCGGTACGCCCGGCGGAGGTGACCGATCCGCACGGCGAGGTCGTCTTCGAGCACGTGCGGTTCTCCTACGAGCCGGAGACGCCGCTGATCGAAGACCTGTCCCTGACTGCGCGGCCCGGACAGACGGTCGCCATCGTCGGCCCGACCGGCGCGGGCAAGACCACCCTGGTCAATCTGATTCTGCGGTTCTACGAACTGGACGCGGGCCGAATCACATTGGACGGCATCGACATCGCCACTATGCGTCGCGCGGACCTGCGTTCGGAGATCGGCATGGTGCTGCAGGACACCTGGCTGTTCGGCGGAACGATCCGGGACAACATCGGGTACGGCAATCCGGAGGCGAGTGAGGAGGCGATCCTGGCCGCGGCCCGGGCTACGTACGTTGATCGATTCGTGCGCAGCCTCCCGGACGGCTACGACACGGTCCTCGACGAGGAGGGCAGCAACGTCAGCGCCGGGGAGAAGCAACTGATCACGATCGCCCGCGCCTTTCTGGCCGATCCCTCGCTGCTGATCCTGGACGAGGCGACCAGTTCGGTGGACACCCGTACCGAGGTGCTCGTGCAGCAGGCGATGGCCGCGCTGCGGACCGACCGGACCAGCTTCGTGATCGCCCACCGGTTGTCCACGATCCGCGATGCCGATCTGATCCTGGTGATGGAGTCGGGCCGGATCGTCGAACAGGGCACGCACGAGTCCCTGCTGGCTGCCGATGGCGCGTACGCCCGGCTGTACAACGCCCAGTTCGCCGCACCGATCACCGACGCCCTCACGCCGGTCGGCTGAACCGTCGCCGATCGGGCCCTCCCTTTGTGCGTCACGAGGATGGCTGGAGGTGGATTCGGAGATGGTCGACCAGGCCGCGGCAGGCGTCCTCGACCAGGTCCAGCGCGTGCTCGAAAGCGTCGTCGCCCATGCCGTAGGGGTCCGGTACTCCGAGTCCAGGCGGACCGGCGGGGGCGAAGTCCCGCAGTAGGGCCGCTTGCGGCCGACGCTCGTCGTTATGGCGTTGCAGTAGCCGTTCGACGTCGGCGACATTGGCGGTGTCCAAGCCGATCAGCAGGTCGTAGTCGGCGAGGTTTGCCGCGGTCAGTTGCTGGGCTCGGTGCCGACTGCCGTCGTACCCCCTGGCTGACAGTGCGCGTACGGAACCGGCGTTCGCGGGGTTGCCGATGTGCCAGTCGCCGGTTCCGGTACTGCTGACCGTGACGCGGTCGTCCAGCCCCGCCTCGGCTATCAGTGACCGGGTGACGATCTCGGCCATCGGAGAGCGACAGATGTTGCCCAGGCAGACGAAGCAGATCCGGTACGGCGAAGTCACCCGGCCAGGAAACCAGATGAGGTCACCCGCCCAGGAAACCAGATGAGGACCGCTCGGACCTACAAGTAGGGTTTCCGAGATGCAGCAGATCGATCCGTCGTTCACCGCCCTACCCCTGCGAGAACTCGCCGATGCCGCGCTGAGCCGGGCCAGGGAGCTCGGCTGTACGCACGCCGACCTGCGGGTCGAAAGGCTGCGGACCCAGAACATCAGCCTGCGCGATGCCCGGCTGGAGTCGGCCACCGACGGCGAGGACGCCGGTCTGGCCGTACGAGTGGTGCACGAGGGCACCTGGGGTTTCGCCGCCGGAATGGCGCTGACGACCGACGAGGCCGATCGCCTGGCCGAGCAGGCCGTCGCCGTGGCCCGGGTCTCGGCGGCGATCAACACCGATCCGGTGGAGATGGCCCCGGAACCGGCCTATCCGGACGGAACCTACATCTCGTCGTACGAGATCGACCCGTTCACCGTTCCGGACCCCGACAAGATCGCCCTGCTGGTCGACTGGTCGGAACGGTTGATGTCTGCCGACGGTGTCGAGCACGTGCAGTCGATGGTGCTGCTGGCCAAGGACCAGAAGTTCTATGCCGATCTGAGCGGCACCTCGACGATCCAGCAGCGGGTACGCGTGCATCCGCAACTCACCGCCGTGGCCGTCGATCGCTCGTCCGGGGCGTTCGAGACGATGCGGACTCTCGCAGCACCGGCCGCGCGCGGCTGGGAATACCTCACCCGGGATCTCTGGGACTGGTCCGGTGAGCTGGCCGAAATCCCGGAGTTGTTGCGGGAGAAGATCAAAGCACCGTCGGTGCAGGCCGGGCGTTATGACCTGATCGTGGACCCGTCGAACCTGTTCCTCACCATCCACGAGTC
>JACCQS010000216.1 GCA_013814015.1 Geodermatophilaceae bacterium
TCGCGGTCGAGGACACTGCTGAAGGCAGCAGATGGGTGATCCGAAAGTGAGTCCGAGCGCGCGCGGGCGGCCAGGCAAGCGAGCAGCCGCCCAGACGAAGAAGAAGGGCCCCTCGACCGGGACTGGCGGGCACGGTCGCAAGAAGCTGACCGGACGCAAGCCCACCCCCAAGGCTGAGGACCGGACCAACCATCCAGCGGCTCGTCGGGCGGAATCCGTACAACGCCGCGAGGAGGTTGCCCGGCAGCGGGCCCGCAAGGCCGCCGACGCGCCGGAACTGTTGCTCGGGCGCAACCCGGTCCTGGAAGCTCTCCGAGCCAAGATTCCGGCGCTCGCCCTGATCGTCACCACCGGCATGGACGTCGACGATCGGGTGAACGAGTCGATCCGAACGGCCGCAGACCGGGGGATCGCCCTGCAGGAGATCGGCCGGCCCGAACTCGACCGGATGACGCACGGCGCACTGCATCAGGGGATCGCGCTGCAGGTCCCGCCGTACGCCTATGCGCATCCCGACGATCTGCTCGTACACGCGCACCACTCAGGGCGGCCGGCGCTCATCGTTGCGTTGGACGGGGTTACCGATCCACGTAACCTCGGTGCGATCGTACGGTCGGCTGCCGCCTTCGGGGCGCACGGAGTTGTTGTGCCGCAACGACGTTCGGTCGGCATGACGGCGTCGGCTTGGCGTACGAGCGCTGGCGCGGCCGCTCGCGTGCCGGTCGCTAGGGCGGTCAACCTGGGCCGGGCCCTGGCCTCGTACCAGAAGGCCGGGCTGACCACCGTTGGACTGGACGCCTCCGGCGAGCACGACATCGACGACATCGACGTAGGTGGTCAACCACTGGTGCTGGTCCTCGGCGGGGAAGGGTCGGGTCTGACCCGGTTGGTGCGTGCGGGCTGCGACTACGTCGCCCGGATCCCGATCACCTCGGACACCGAGTCGCTGAACGTCAGCGTCGCCGCCGGCATCGCGCTGGCCGGCATCGCCCGCGGCGGCCGCTGACCGCACCCGCTACCGGTGGCTCCCTGGCCCGTCCTATCTGAGTGAAGGACGCCTTCTGCCAATAGGTTCGTTACTAGGCGTCCTTCACTCAATGTGGGGGTCTGGGGTGGGGACATCGACCCAGGTCTCGGTCCCTGACACCTCGACGTACAGCCGGTTCTTGCGGCCAGCAGCTACCTGGCAGATGACCGCACTCCCCAGGACACCACCATCAGTGACGAAGCTGAGGCTGACCGCGTCCTCGGTGTCGACCAGGTTCATCGGGTTCGCGGTGTCCGGATCGCTCGGACCACCGCGGTGCGCCCCGACGGTGCTGGTGCGCGCGCAGAGTCGGGCGGATGCACGGGAGAGCCAATCCTGCAGGTAGTGCCCATGGATGACGGCCTGCAGACCGGCCTCACCGGCAAGGACCCGCACCCTGAGCTCCCGTGGCCATCGGGTGAAACCGGTAGACGAAGGGAACCGTCGCCACGACGCCGGCTCGCCGAGCTTCGGTTGTCAGCAGCCGCGCGGATTCAGGATCGGTGGTCAGCGGCTTCTCTCAGGCAACATGAAGGCCGGCTTGCACGGCGGTCAAGGCTAGCTCGGCGTGACTGGCATTCGGCATACAGATGTGCACCACGTCGACGGCATGCTCGGCCAGCATCGTGGCGAGATCGGCGTACCCCGCGTTGCGCGCCGATCCGGGCCGCCGCGGCCTCGCCGCGGTCTGGTGCTGATCCCACCGCGCCGACGAGCACGGCTCCGGCTGTCCACGCGGCCCTGGCATGCAGCCGCCCGATCCCGCCGGCTCCGACGATGCCGACGCGCAGCGGATCCGCCGAAGCCCGGAAACCACGAAGGTGCCTGCACCCCAGCCCCACTGGTCTCGGCGTGATCGTGACGCGAGTCAGCCGGAGTCTCCACGTTCGGGTACCTCCTTGGCACTTTTCCGGATGCGGGAGCACGCCGGGTTGAGCGCTGCGGGCACCCAGACGCCGGAGTACGTCATCGGCAACCTTCGGATCCCCGCCGGGGCTCGTCGCGGGCGTTGACGACCTCCTGCCGGGCCGCCTTGAGGAGTTCGGCCTCGAGGCGTCGAGCGCCATACCCGATGGGTGCGGGACTTCGCTGATTCGCCGTCGACCTCCGCGTCTTTCGCGGTTACGTCGTCCTTCTCGGCCGGATCCAGTCCCAGCCGGTGCCACAGCGCTTTGGCGTTCTCATGCGCCTGGTCGATCAGATCGTCGTCGACATCGCCCTGTGACCGGGCGTCATTGAGCCGGGTAAATCCGGGCGCGCAGGGCACGCTGGGTCAGCTGCCGCTCGGCGTTCTGTTGCCTTCGAGCGATGCCTGTACGCCGAGGCGACGGACGAGCCAGGGCAGCGTGAGTCCCTGCAGCAGCAGCGTCACGATGATCACGACAAAGGCGATGAAGATCAGCCGATCTCGTTCCGGCAAGCTGTCCTCGGCACTCGGTAAGGCCAGGGCCGCGGCGAGGGTGACCACTGCGCGCATGCCGGCCCAGGAAGCGATCGTCATCTCCGGCCAGCCGACGGGTTCCTCGGGAGGTTCCCCGCGGGCGTGGAGCTTCTCGTCCAGCCAGGCGACGGGAAAGATCCAAGGAAGCGGAACCACGATCACGACCCCGGTGACGAGCAATTCGATGATCTCCCACGTAGTTCCAGCCATCAGGCGGGTCTGGGCAGTCTCGGCATCGGCGTACCGGCTCAACGTCAGCGCCAGCGTGACGACCGAAAGCACGCCGCTGCCGTGTGCGGCGTCGGCAGCGACGTACGCGACGAACGGCATGACAAGGACCAGCGCCGTACCGGCTGGGTGCGCGGGCAGCTTGTCCAGTGCCCACCGGGTGAACAGCGCGATTACCAGACCGTGGCGATGCCCAGGACGACGGCCAGTGCGAATGTGCCGCCGGCTCCCCATGGGGACAGCGAGCCGGTGAGAGTCCCGGCGACTGCCACTTCGTAGATGACCAGCGCGGTGGCGTCGTTGGACAGCTTCTCGCCCTCGAGAATCGTCGTGAGCCGGCGTGGCAGTCGGAGCTGGCGCGCAACGGCGGTGGCCGCCACCGGATCTGGCGGAGCGACCGTCGCCCCGAGTACGACGGCGGCGATCAACGGAAGACCGGGGACAAGGGCCTGCAGCACCAAGCCGGCGGCCAGAGTGGTGACTGCCACCAGGGCCACCGCGAGCAGTCCGATCGCTCGCCTGTTGTCCAGGAGCTCACGCCAGGACGTACGACGGGCCGCCGCGAACAGCAACGGTGCCAGGACCAGCGGCAGGATCAGATCCGGGCTGATGTCCAACCGGGGAAGGGCCGGGACGAACGCGAAGAGCAGCCCGAAGACGAGCAGCAGGATCGGGTACGGCAGCTCGAGCCGCTCGGCCACCGGCCTCAGCACGATCGTGGCCGCAAACAGAGCCAGGAGCAGGGTCAGTTGGGCCAGGCGCGATTGTGCCTGTCGAACCAATCGGTCAGACCATCCGTGGGGAACATCGAGCCGCGTACTCCCGGTTCAAACTTCCCCATCGAAGGAGTCACAGCCGCCGACGGTCGTCCACAGCTTCCCTCGCGGCGACATTGGACCGGGCGTTCCAGGTGATCCTCGTGTGGTGCACCGCAGGCGCGAGACCCCTTCATCGCTGAGTGCGGTCGCCCTCGACCAGGCTGGCGTCCTTACCCGCACGCAGGCACAGGAATCTGGGCTGAGCCGGCATGTCATCGAGCGGCTTCGTGAGCAGGGGACGTGGCAGGTTTTGGCGACCGGCGTGTACTTCACCGGCGCCGGTGACGTTCCATGGATGGCCAAGGCTTGGGCAGGTGTCCTGATTGGAGGTACGGAGTCGGCGCTGGCGGGCCGGTCCGCCGCCGTTCTGCACGGATTGGCCGATGGGCACCACCTACCTATCCAGGTCGTGGTCCCGCACCGACGGAAGGTGGCTGACCGTCCGTGGTTGACGTTTCAGCGTCAGCGCGAGGACCTCAGGATGCCGTACGCAGCCGTCCTGCCGACGCGAACTCGTATCGAAGACACAGTGCTCGACCTGTGCGCTGCCGGTGATCCGGGCGAGGTGATCACGTGGATCACGAAGGCCGTACAGCGACGGGTCACCTCTCCCGCGCGGCTGCTGATGGCGCTGCGGCGACGGCGTGCTGTCCGGCACCGCGGCCTGATCGAGCAAGTTCTCGGCGATGCGGCGTCGGGCGTGCACAGCCAACTGGAATATCGCTTCGGTCGGGACGTACTCCGGCCGCATCGGCTTCCTGCAGGTCGGCGCCAGTTCCAGGTCCCTGGATCGCGCCGGCTCGCGGACGTGGCCTATGAGGAGTGCGCCGTGCTGGTCGAGCTCGACGGCCGCATCGGGCATGTCGAGGAAGGCATGTGGCGAGATCGCAAGCGCGACAATGCGCACGCCGTGGTCGGATGGCTGACCCTGCGCTTTGGCTGGTGGGAAGTGGTCAACTCCCCATGCGCGGTCGCCGCCGACATCGCGGCGGTGTTACGAGCGCGTGGATGGACCGGGCTGATCCGGGCTTGTGCGAACTGCGGGGAAGTTCGGACGGCGTAGTCCCGGTCCGAACTGACCCGACGCGATCCCTCGTGCCAGAGTGGGCTGGTGGCGGTGCAGCTCATCTACGAGACGCATTCGACGACGCGCGACAACGAAGCCGGCATCGCGACCGGCTGGCTCCCCGGGGAACTGTCCGAGGCAGGCGTGCAGAACGCCGCCGACCTCGGTGAGCGTCGCCGGGATGACGGAATTGATGTCATCTATGCCTCGGATCTGCAACGTGCCGTCCAGTCAACGCAAATAGCATTGGGGCCCGATGGTCTTGGCTGCGCGGCAGCCGGCATCGCGCGTTCACCCACCGTTTGCTGCATGCACCCTTGAGAAGCGAACCGACGTCATCACCGATCTGCAGGGTGGGCTCATTCAATTACTTCTGGAGGCAATGCAATGACCTCAGTCGATCGCCGTTCCTTTCTCAAGGCAGGGGGTGTGACCGCCGGAGCCGCGATAGTCGGTGGCACTGCCCTGCAGGCCGTCTCGATGCGCATGGCTGAGGCCGCACCCGGCAGTGGCCGAGGCGAGAGCGCCAACGCCGACTACGGGCCGCTGAGCCCCCGGACGTCACTGAACGACGGTCTTCAATGGTTGGCGCTTCCTCCGGGCTTCGTGTACACGATCTTCTCCAAGACCGGCAGCGAGATGTCCGACGGCCGGCTCGCGGCGCGCTCCCACGATGGCATGGGGGCGTTCGGCAACGTCCGGTCCGGGGTGCGGCTGATTCGTAACCAGGAGATCCGGTTCAGCAGCTCAGCGCCGTTCACCCAGGGCGTTTTCACCATCGAGCCGGCCGACAACGCCTACGACAGGACCGCCGAGGGCGGCAACACGACGCTCAGCTTCGATGCTAGGAAGTTCTTCTCGCCTAGCGGTGGGCTCACCCAGGACTATGTGAGCCTGACCGGCACGGTCGTCAACTGCGCCGGCGGGCTTGCCCTTCGGCAGTCCGGCTGGCTGACCTGTGAGGAGATCGTCCAGCAGGAGCTGGGAGCAGAGCCCCCAGGATCGCTCCCGCGGACCGAGAAGAAGCACGGCTACGTCTACCTCAACCCGCTCGACGGGTCCGCACCCGGCTCACCGGCCGGGCCGCAGCCCATCGTCGCAATGGGCCGCTTCTCTCACGAGGCGGCCACAGTCGATGACCGCACGGG
>JACCQS010000291.1 GCA_013814015.1 Geodermatophilaceae bacterium
GGCGACATCCCAGCCGTGTACGACGTAGTCGACGAGGTGGAACCGGATCGCCTGTTTGCCTGGAAAGGTGGTGAGCGGACTGATCTCGGGAAGGGCGAATTCGCGCTCGAGCACGCCGTCCTGAGCGAACGCAGTCAAGACGCGCCCGGCCGCAGCGGCGTACGCGCCGACCGGATCGGGACCGAGCGGCTGCACGGCCCAGAGCGACACGTCGCCGCCATTTCCAGCCGAAGCCGCAGCGAACCCATCGTGCTGCACGGTCATATGCGCAAGCAGATCGCCCAGGTTCCAGTTGCCGCACGGCGTCGCCCGAGCGAGATCGTTCGTGTGGACGCGGGACACCACGGCAACGCTGGCTCGCACCGCCCGTGCGTGCAGGTCGAGAAGATCGGGCTCTGTCATGCCCCCAGTGTGTCGTGCCGAGCAACCGGGTTAGCCCGCTATCATCGTCTAGTGCCGATGATAAAGATAGATGTCGAAACATCCGACGATGTGACCGCTGCGGTCTGCCTGTTCCGGAGCTTGGCCGACCCTGCCCGGTTGGCCATCCTGCGGCACCTGGCCCTGGGCGAGCACCGGGTGGTGGAGCTGACCGCCCACTTGGGGCTTGCGCAGTCCACGGTGAGCGCTCACCTGGCCTGCCTGCGCGACTGCGGCCTGGTGTCTTCGCGACCACAGGGCCGGGCATCTGTGTTTGCGCTGACCCGACCCGAGCTCTTCGACCTGTTTGTCGCCGCCGAGGCGGTCCTGGCTGCCACAGGTGATGCGGTTGCCTTGTGCCCCAACTATGGCGAGCTCACCGTACGGTGAGCGGCGTTGCGCACCCGCCTGAACTGGCCGCGGCTGACCGGCAGAGGTTGGGCCGGCGGGCCCGACTGCTGGCCGCGGCGTCGGTGACCTACAACGCACTCGAGGCCGTGATCGCGATCGGCGCCGGCCTGGTCGCCGGCTCCATCGCGCTCGTGGGGTTCGGGCTGGACTCCATCGTGGAGGTCTCCAGCGGACTGGTCATCCTCTGGCAGTTCAGACGCTCCTTGCCGGAGACGCGCGAACGTCAGGCGCTACGGCTGATCGCACTCTCTTTCTTCGCCCTGGCCGGGTACGTGACATTCGAGTCAGCGCGTGCGCTGTTGCGCGCGGCCGAGCCCGAGCCTTCTCGGGTCGGGATTGCGCTGGCGATCGCCTCACTGGCTGTGATGCCCTTCCTCTCCTGGGCGCAGCGACGCACCGGCCGGCAGCTGGGCTCCCGTTCGGTGGTAGCAGACGGCACGCAGACGCTGCTGTGCACCTATCTGTCCGGAGTCTTGTTGGCCGGGCTGTTGCTCAACGCGACCCTCGGCTGGTCCTGGGCCGACCCGGTTGCGGGACTCGTGATCGCCGCAGTGGCGGCCCGCGAAGGACTCGAGGCCTGGCGTGGACAGGACTGCTGCTGACCTCAGGCGGCGGAGGCGCCCTGCAGGGTCTTGAGGGCCTGGTCGGCGTGGGTGGTCATGTTGAACTCGCTGGTGATGACATCGGCGATCCTGCCGTCGGCAGTGATCACGAACGTCGCGCGCTTGACCGGGGTCAGGAACCGGCGCTTGACCCCGTACGCGGTGGCCACTGCGCCGTCGGGGTCGGACAGCAGCGGGTAGTCGAAGCTGTGCGCGTCGGCGAACTCCTTCTGCTTGTCCACGGTGTCGGCGCTGATCCCGATCCGCTGCGCACCCACTGCATCGAACTCCGCGGCCAGGTCCCGGAAGTGGCAGCTCTCGGCAGTACATCCGGAGGTCATCGCACCCGGGTAGAAGAACAGCACGACCGGCCCGTTGGCCAGGAAGTCACCGAGCTTGCGCGCCGTCCCGGTCTCGTCGGGAAGGGTGAAGTCGGGAGCGCTCGATCCGGAGCCGATGGTCTTCATGAGCCTGCCTTTCGGTGTCGGGGTACAGATGTCGTATCGGAGGTCGTACGGGGTGGAATCGGGATGAAGCCGCTGGTACGTCGTACGTAGTCGGTGTAGCCGGGGCGTCGCTTGTCCATGTCCTTCTCCAGCGTCGGCTTGCCCGTTCCCTTCGCGAGCAGGAACGTCATGAAGACCGGAGACAGGATCGTCAGGATGCCCGGCCAGGCGCTGAACGCGATCAGCGAGATCCCCCACCAGGCACAGGCATCGCCGAAGTAGTTGGGGTGCCTGGTGTATCGCCACAGCCCGGTGTCGAGCACCTTGCCCTTCGAGGCCGGGTCGTTGCGAAACCGGGTCAACTGCAGGGCGCCCACGGTCTCGAAGAACAACCCGACGACCCAGACTACGATCCCGACCCAGACCAGGAACCCGAACCCACCCTGACCCAGGCCCTGCGGCTGGAAGGCCGCCACCTGGACGGGCAGGGACACGAACCACATCGTCACGCCCTGGGTCAGGTAAATCTTGCGAACCGCGTACGCCGTGCGGTTCCCAGAAGCCTTCTCCAAC
>JACCQS010000237.1 GCA_013814015.1 Geodermatophilaceae bacterium
CAGCCGGCCCTGCTCCACGCCGTCGGGGATCGGGCTGAAGCCGGGCCCGCTGAGCGTCTGCACTAGCCCGCCCTCCTGATCAGCGGCGACATGCAAAAAAGTGCCCGTCGCGTTGAGCCCTTGTACCTGCAAGGTGGTCACTGCCGTACCGACAACCTCTGCTCCGGTGCTGGTGCGCCCGGCCAGGAAGACGCCGCCCACGGCGTACGTGACCAGCTCGGTGTAACCGCCGACCGGATCGTTAGCCGGGACTCCGACCATCATCAGCTGCCCGATTCGTTGGTTCAGATTCATCCTGGCCAGGGCCGAACGGGCGCACGCATCCGGTGCTGGGGTGGGCACCGGCTGCGCGGTGGCCGAGGGCGACGGTCCGGACGAGCTGACGGCAGATGTGCTGGCGGGAGGCTCGCTCTGATCACCAGCCGAACAGGCGGTAAGGCTGATCAGCAACGCGGTGAGCACGACTGCGCACGGGGAGCGCTTCGACGCCGTGGGCACCATCACCGGGTCATCGTCACATTCCTCAGTTCAGTACGACTCAGGCGGCGTAGCGGTCCCGTTCGACGACGAACAGACCGGTTGCCGTGTTGGACTCGATGAACTCCGGTAACAGCGGCACTCGTACGGTCACTGTGACGCAGACGATGAACTCTTCGCCGGGGAACAGGCCAGGGACGTAGCTGCCGGCCGCCTCGCACCCGGTGCCGGCTGGTGCATACGCCACACGCAAGTCCTCCAGATCCACGGACTGTGCCTCGACGGCGAGTTCGGCTGCTCTCTGTGCCCGGGCCATCCCGAGTTCGGCGTCGGGCGCCGACCCGATCGCCCGACCAGCCTCACGCGCTGCTTCGGTCGAGGCGAAGATGCCACGTTGTACGGCGCTGAACCCGACGATCAGGTACGTCATGGGTATGAACACCAGCACCGAGATGAACACGAATTCGATGATCGCCGACCCGCGATCCGGTTCCCCATTGCGCACCAATGTCATTCGCCGTTTCAGCGCCCGCCGCAAGGCAGCCATCACTGACCCTCCTTGATCGCCCGCCCGGTGGCATTCACCGGGAGCAGATCACCGAGGGCGCCGAACAGGGCCGGGACCGCACCGGTGCACTGCACGACAACCAACACGAGACCCGTCGAATCCAGTTCCTCGGCCGAGGAACAGCTCAGCCCGTCCGCAGTGGATCCACCGAGACTGTTTCCTACGATCTCCAGCGTCCGGGGCGCACCGGCGCCCGAGTCCACATCGGCATTCGCTGCGTACCGCGCGCCCTCCTGCGCACTGGCCGCCACCACGTTTCGGACATGCACGTAGACGGCCACTTGGAGCACTGCCAACAGCAGCCCCATCACCAGTGCGGCGATCAACACGAACTCGACGACCGCAGCGCCGTCGTCGCCGCGGGCAGCTGCCCGCAGCCGCCGCTTCACTGCGAGGTGACGCTGTCTAATGCAGTCTGGATCGCCTCGACGATCGCCTCACGGAACGGGATCAGGATGGCCAGCACCAGGGCGGCCGTCATCACGGTGATCATCACCCACCCGGGCACGTCACCGCGTTCCCGATCCGGACCCCGCAAGCGCGCCAAGCACATCGCCCACCACACAAGGGTGGCGCTCACCAGCATGCCGGCGCGGACACCTATCCGTTGACTCTGATCGACCATCTCCGCGTCTCCTCTCACCGATTCGTCAAAATCCGTCAACTGGCCAGCGACACGATGCTGATGAGACCGGGAAACAACGCGAACAGCACGGTCACCGGAAGCACCAGGAAGACCACCGGTACCATCATTGATCTGTCATACTCTGCTCATGCTTGCCTGCGGCATCTATGTACGCATTTCCGACGACGCGGATGGCAGTGGATTGGGCGTCGCCCGACAACTCAAGGACTGCACCGAGCTGGCTACACGCAAGGGCTGGCAGGTCGCCGAGACCTACTGCGACAACGACGTTTCCGCCACGAGAGGCAACGCTCGCGAGGAATACCAGCGGATGCTCGGCGACATCCGTAACGGCCGAATCGGTGGGCTCATCGTGTGGGACGTGGACCGGCTCACCCGCACCCCACGTGAACTCGAGGACATTATCGACCTCGCTGACCGGCACGGCCTTCAACTGGCGTGCGTCGGCGGTGAACTGGACTTGGCGACGCCACAAGGTCGGCTCACGGCGAGGATCAAGGGGTCCGTGGCGCGCCACGAGACCGATCAGCAGTCCCGCCGGTTGAAGCGGAAGTTCCTCGAACGCGCCGAGAACGGACAGCCGCACTCGTTCGCGGCGTACGGGTATCGCCGAGTGGACGGGAAGGATGTCCTGGTCCCGGAGGAAGCCGAGACGGTCCGCCGAGCCGCTCGGATGTTGCTGGGCGGTCAGTCTCTCCGGTCGGTCGTAGCCACGTTCAACAGTGAGGGCTCCGTATCGCCGCGCGGCCTGCGATGGGCGTCGACGACCCTGCGGCAGGTGCTGTTGCGCGACCGGAACGCCGGGCTCCGCCTGCACGTCGGGCAGGTGATCGGGCGCGGCGCGTGGGAACCGATCTACGACGTCGGCACCCACGATCAGGTCATGGCGTTGCTGACCGACCCGCAGCGGCGGAGCAACCGTGGCGCCATTCGCAAGCACCTGCTCAGTGGGATTGCGCGGTGCTCTAGGGCGGGCTGTGACGGCACAATGGTGGTGAATCCGGGCAGGGTCGGCAAGGACGGGAAGCACCAGCCACCCGCGTACGTGTGCGCAAGATGCACACGCATCCGCCGGAAGGAGTCCGATGTGGACGCGGTGGTGGAGGCGGTGATGATCGCTCGCCTATCCCAATCCGACGCTCTAATGGAGGTCGCCGTCGGCGACCAGGAGACGATACGGGCGGCAGTAGCGGAGATCGCGCAGCTCGAGGCGAAGTTGGCGAGGACCGCTGATGACTATGCCGATGACATCACCACCGGTGAGCAATTCCGCAGGATCACGGGCAAACTCCGTCTGCGTCTTGAGCAGGCGAAGCGCTCGGTGGCCGCCGCCGCCCCTGTGCGAGGACTCTTTGACGTCATCGGCTCAGACGCCGAGGATCGGTGGAGGGCAGCGTCGCTGGACGTCAGGCGGACACTGATCGAGGCCTTCATGTCGGTGACAATCGACCCGTTGGGCCCGGGCCGCTCGTTCGATCCCGCGACGGTACGGATCGAGTGGCGGACCTGAGCCCTCCGGCGCTACCGCCTTGAGAGGGCGATCTACGTAATGTCGGTGAGACATGGAAGTCGTTGATTCCTGAGGCTCACACTGGACTTCGCCGTTGAGTGACGTTGATCGATTTCGGTGATTTACGGCTGCGCTGTGTACCCGATGTGTACCCGCGGCCCGGATGCAGGCCGGCGGCATCAAGTGTCAAAGGCAACTCGAAGACTGACCAGTTGGCGCCGGAACTGATCAGTTTTCGAGTGCCGTTGACAGGCGGCTGCGGGCTTCGTGGGGTTGGCCTCAGGCCTAGGTGCGAGGATGGCTCAAGGTGCTCGACGCCCAGCGCCAGCAAGGAAGCTCCACTTTGCGCCCGATGATGACCTTGCCGGGCTCGTTGACCCAGAACCATCCACGCGTGATTGGGAGTCGTTGACGGTTAACGAAAGTGGGCACGGAGCTGGTCTTATGACTCTTCGTACCGTTGGACGATGTTGACACTTTGTGGTCCTCCTGCGGACTAGCCGCG
>JACCQS010000250.1 GCA_013814015.1 Geodermatophilaceae bacterium
GGGCCAACCTTCAAGCGGTCGAAGGTCAGCGGTCAGCAAGGCGTTGCTCGACGAACCGCTCTGCTTCGCTCCAGACGCTCATGCGGTTCCAACCGAGACCAGGCACAAGAATGAGAGCACCTTGATCCGTGTCGGCAGGCTGCCGGTGGAGCTCGAGTACCTGGTACGCCCAGGTACCGCTGACGTTGAGCCGGCGGGGCAGATCGCGATTCTCCGGTCGCGAGACGTCGTCCGTGTCCCCGTCCGGCCGCACGACACGGGGCGCCAAGTGCCACGGCTCAGGGTGAGGCTTGATTTCGTCTTCCATGATCGTCAAGACGTTGGTCAGGATGTTGTCGAGGTCCTTGACGTCGGCGGCTCTGCGCTTTGGCGGCACGACGAGGACTGTCACTCGTAGCGGCACGATCAACGGCTGCAGGTCAGGACGCTGCTGGATGAAGCCACGGAACGCGCGGCGGATGGCCAAGGCGAAGGTTGCCCCGTCGCCGGTCTGTAGCGGAAGCGGAGGAAGCTCGACACGGATCGTCGACCACAGCAGATCTCGCTGCTGAGCGTTCAACTCGACGATGTTGTTGAGGAGGCCCTCGACAGCGACTGAGCGGGCCGGTCCGAGCCGCTGGAGCCGGCTGGCGGCGGAGTCGACTCCGGTGAGGAGCCAGCGGGCGGCGTGGAAGAAGACGTCGCGGACGAGGCGATCGTTGGAACCCAGGAGCATCGCCTGGTACCGGGCCTTGTCGTGAAACTGAAACCGCTCTGCTAGGTCTTGGGGCAGGTGCCGATTCTCATCGTGCTGATCGATGTCGTCCTCGGGATCGGCTTCCACCCACCTGGTGTCGCCTTCGAGATCAGCGTCGGGCTCGATGAGCTCGCCAGCGAGCTGCATGTCAGCGATCGCGGACGCTCGGGTACGTGCCTTGATGTCAATCCTGCCCGACTCGCCTGGCTTGTCCCTCCTGCGGAGGGTGGCGAAGAGCAGCTTGACCTGCTGGTCGTCGCTGTAGAGAACTGGTCTCGGATCGGCGGTTGGCGCTGAGGCTGCTCCGAGGAGATCGAGATAGTGCTTCGGTAGCCGCCAGAGGCTAGGTGGCTGCCGCGCGGTCGCGTGGAAGGCAAGGTCTAGCGCCAGTGTTGCTCGCGGCTTGGGCCAACCGGGCGTGAGCGTGATGGCCTCCCGGACGGCCGCGCGAAACGGCTGGGATTCGCGGCGGCCCGCACGGCCCTTCTGGCGGGGCTCTTGGTCGACGATCGCCCGGACTGTTCGCAGCCAGCGATCGAACCGCTGACGCTCGATCGCCTCAGCCGACGCCCAGTAGCCCTCCACGGGCTGAGTGTCTCGTAGGAGCCCTCCTGACCCGGGCGGCAAGCCGGTCCCGCCGTCCACTGAGCTCGTCGGGGGCGGCGCCGGGCTTGGGGTTTGCCCGCTGAAGGACAACGCGGTGGTCTTCGATCTCGGCCCGGGTGGCGATCCCCAATCGGTGTCGAGCGATGTACCGGCCGAGGCCAGGCGAGCGGCTCGACGATCGCGCCGTGGGAGGTTCGGCTATCAGGACAGTCCCGCCGGGCATGAGGAAATGTACTCTCCGTCGCCGGTGAGCAGCTGGTCTCCGAGCGGAGTCCGGGAATATAGGACGGCACGGCCGTCGCGGCGCGCTGCGACGATGCCTGCTGCGTGCATCCTGTTGAGGTGAAAGCTGACGGTGGGGGCGGTCAGTTCGAGTTGGCAGGCCATGTGCAGCGTGGACATGGGTACGTCCAGCTGGGCGAGTATTGCCGCGCGGGCGTGGCCGAGGATGTCGGAAAGCGGTGAGCGGTTTGTGTCGCGTGCGGCGTCCCAGAGCCGGCCGAGGCCGCGCGGGGCGTAGGTCAGCGCGGGTTGGGGATCTGCGGTGCGGACGATGACCTCGGGCCACGCGAACGCGCAGGGAACCAGGAGGAGCCCGCGTTGTTGAAGGTGTGCGTGCCGGTTGTAGTACTTGACGATCCGTAGCGTGTCGCGTTCGAAGGTGACCGAGGGATGCAGCGTGGCGAACAGCTGCCGCACACCGCCGGAGGCGAGCTGATCGAGCCTATAGCTCAGATCGGCCTGCAAGAGGCCTCGGATCCGGCGCCAATAGGGCGCGACCGCGACGCGCCAGTAGCGGTCGAGCTCGAGGATGAGCCTGGCAAGTCCGGCCTCCGGTGCGTTGATCAGATCGCGCAGGATTTGGACCCGCCGGGCTCTACCCGGCTGTTGTTGGGCGATCGAATGTTGAGCGAGGTGGGTGAGCTGCTCGGCAACGAGTTGCGGATCACTGGCTGCGATCGTCGCCAGGCTGGACTCGAAGCTGGGGGCGCGGCGCGGAGGGAATGGTTTCAGGAAGTCTGGAAGGTAGCCGGCGGGAGGCACAACGGCGGTCAGCAGCTCCAGATCGACCGCGTCAACAACGCGCGGCCGGACCTGCCGCAGCCAGCGCGCGTGTAGCGCGTTGGGCGGGCTCGCGGTAAACGTCCGCACACTGGTCACGGTCTCCCACATCGGCGAGAGCGCGAAGCGGATCTGGGTCAGGTCATCGGTGCCGAAATGAAGATGGATCACTCAAGCAAGGTTAGAGCAGCATCTAATCGTTGGTGACGACGCCAGTCGGCGATCAAACTGTCCGCAGAGGGCCACTCACTGGACGGTGCCGGCCACAGGCGAACAGGAAGCACAGCGATGACCCGGACGACCGCGACAGGCCTGTTCGACCACATCTTCCCGAAACTGGACACAGGTTCTGGGGAACCAGCGGCGAACAGTGACACTCTGAGCGAGGCCTTCGAGCGCCTGCACCGCAGCGGACCGGAGTTCGGCGGCGACGAGGAAGGCAACCATGGGCTGACCAACCACGGGCCGATGGCAGCCGAAGTGATCGTCCGCCGAGGTCTCGACCTGAATGTGCATCAGTGGCTCACCCAGTACATGCCGCGACTAACCGAGCTACCGGCTTCGAGCGAGCGCGTCGCCGAGGACAACTGGCAGGACGCGCTCGGCGACGGCCGACGGATCGGTGACTGGACCGCCTACTTCGCCCGGCAGGTAGCCGAGCGGCCGTGGCGCAGCGTCCTGTCGACCTGGTGGCCCCGGCTGCTGCCCGGCATCGCCGCCGGCTCCACCCACGGAGTGATCCGCGTCGGCCACGCCGTGCGTGCCCTGGCCGCAGGCAATCATAGCCAGCCCGCAGTCGCCGAACTCGCCTTTGGACTGGCCTTCTGGGCCGCGCGAGCCCGTTCCCTGCCCAGCCTTGCGGTGCCGGCCGGCGACCTACCGGCAGCAGCGGCCCTAGCCGGCGTCCCCCGCCTCCCCGACCAGAGCGGCCTGATCGCACACCGGCTGGATCGCCTGGCCGACCTGACCGGCTGGGCCGGCTCCCTGGCGGCATTGCGCCGCCCGGCCGGCCCGACCGACGTACCGGCACGCCTCAGCGACCTTGTTGACGTCGCCACCTTCCGCTACCTCGGCTACGGCCACGGCAGTCCTGTCCTGCTGGTGCACACCGCCACCGCACCCAACGCCGTACTGCACTGTCTACCGACCCTCCCCGAACGGCTGTGGATGGCCAGCTTCGGGGCTGCCTGGGCTGCAACCGCCGCGCTCACCGCCACCTACTGCCCACGACATCCCGCCCCCAGTGACGTGCTACCGACCGCGCCGAAGGAAAGCGAGCCAGACGTGGAGGCACTCGACCGAGCCGCGCGGCATGGCGACGAACACGTCATGAAGTTCACCGACACAGCCGTTGAGGTCTTCGAGCGCACTGGCAACCCTGACGCGCTGGCAGCCGCAACACGGTCGTGCGAACTCATCGACTCGACCCTGTAGCGAACGGAGCCCCCGCGATCGTGGACCCGTCGGTCATCGCGAGAGATCCCGGCATCTCTCCCGTCGTGACGATCGCAGAAATCTGCGGGGTGTTCCTGCTTGCCGCGGCTAGCCCTGGGCCAAATTTCGTGCTGATCACCCGAACGGCAGCCGCCGACTCCCGGCGGGCCGGCCTGATGGTCGCCGGTGGTGTGGCGACGGGCAGCGGGCTGCTTGCCATGGCTGCCGCGTTGGGCCTTGGTGTCGTGTTGCGGGAGGCGGCGTGGCTCGAGAGCGGGCTGCGGCTCATCGGCGGCTGCTGGCTTGCCTACCTGGGCACCCGGATGTGGCGCGAGGCCCACCGATCCGTCACCGACACCACCAGCGCGGGCACCGGGTGGACGGCATACCGCCGCGGGTTGCTGTCCAATGTCACCAATCCAAAATCTGCGATCTTCTTCGGCAGCATCCTTAGCGGCCTGTTGCCGGGCTCCGCACCGGTGTGGGAACGCGTCACCGCGGTCACCGCGATCGTTGTCTGCTCTGCGCTGTGGAACGGGTGCCTCGCAGTGGGGTTCTCGACCACGCGAGCCCAACACACCTACGCCCGCATCAAGCCCGTGATGGACCGGAGCATCGGCGCGATTCTCGTCGTACTCGGCATAAGCCTCGCCGCCGATGTAGCCCCGTGACCAGATCAGGTCGTGCCGCGACGTTACGGGCCGCTGCGATGTCCGTCGAATGCTCCGTCGACGAGGTCGATCCGTCCTCGACAACTGGGCCATCGAGCACGCCGCGGACGTGGTCGCGACCCAGACCGCCAACCGCCGCAAGCGAGACAAACAAACCCCAGCCGGCTGAGCCGCACTGAGTTGGCGACTCGGCGAGCCAGTTGGCCACCACCTTGGCGGCCCCGTATCTGGTGCACGACCGGACAGAGGGTGAAGCCGAGCTCGGTGAGGCTGTACTCGGCCCGAGGGGGACCTCTGCGAACAGTTGCCGGTCGACGAGCCCGGCCTCTTCGAGGCGTCGCAGGGTCCGGGTCAGGACTTGCGGGCTCATCGCGGTCTTGGTGCGCAATGCGGTGAACCGTTCCGGACGGTCATCGAGGATGCACAGAACGTTGATCCTCTGCGGGACGCCAGGCCATGCTTCGCCTGCTGGGGTTTGATCGCACCTCGGACCCTGTTGAACCGTCCCGGCAGGCGATCGGTTGGTGACACGCCACGGTCCTGTCCTCGGTGTGGCTGGTAGAACTCTGTTGTGATTGTCGTTTGCGCAGATCGCTGTGTTCGTGCCGGCCGCGTCGCTCTCTCGCCAGGCGCCAATAATCTCCTGGCGATGCAGCACGGGATGCGCGACGGCGTTACCGAAGCGGCCATCGCCCTGACGGGGCGGCTGATGGTATCGCCCGAAAGTACTCTGCTCATCCCGGATGCCGGCAACCACGGTGTGTGGTCGTTCCTCTGGGACATCACCCAGATCAATACCTACATTAAGCCGTGGGCTTCGGGAACATGGGCTTCGCTCTCCCCGGCGCGATCGCGGCGAGCCTCATTGACCCGATGGAGTGACCGCTCAGCCTTGAGTGATTGCGGCCCGGGGCCTCGCTCACACATGTTCGTGGGTTACCGAGCAGGGTCGTCTGCTCGGCCTATCCAACGGTTGCGGGAGGCCCCGTGTCCCCCGTCAAACGGGATACGAGGCTTGAGCCTCCTCAGTGGAGGCTGGCCGATTCCGGGCGATCGGGGACCTCGGTGTCGTCACCCGCCGTCGTCTGGAATCGGCATCGGCCTTGAACGCACGCCATTGCCTGTTCGGTAGCCGTCCAGCATGTTCACCATGTGGACTTTGGTGATCGCGTTCCCGTTGACGACAACAGCGCGAGGCTCGTGTCCCCAGACTTCGAACCCGCAGGAGAGGTAGAGACCTGCGGCCACCGTGTTGTCGGCGGTGACCGTCAACCCGACCTGCAATAGGCTTTGTGCGAGGGCCGACTCGAGGACACCTTGGACCAGCAGTCGTCCAATCCCGCGACCCCCTGCGCTGCTCGCGACCGCCATGCCGAAGAGGGTTCCCTTATGCCGTGCCTGTCGGCCTTCGGGTACCGATAGACCGGCTGTACCTATGAGGTTTGCGGCCACGTCGAACGCGCCGAGCACGAGGTCTGGTCCGGCTAGTCGGTTCACCGACCAAGCCAACGGTTTCCCGGACTCCTCGTCGAAGCTGGATGTGAACGCCGAGGGAGTCCGGCGGAGTGCTTCGATTCGAAAGCTGCGGTAGGCCGGCGCATCGCCTGGGTTAAGCGGACGCAGGGAAACCTCGAGGCGGTCAGCGGGCTGCATCGGCACCAGCCTTCTCGTTCGAGATTGGGCTCCGGGCGATACTTACGCTGGCCGTCATGGGCATCATCTCAAGGTCCTTGGCTCTGAGGTAGCGATCTGGCGCCAGGCACGAGGGGCGTGAGAGTCCTGCGGCCAGCTGTGGCGAGGATGGCTGCCGTACCGGCGCTGACGCCAGCGAGAGCCAGGGTCCAGTGGACGCCAAGGTGTTGCACGACGAGTCCACCGACCGCTGCCCCCACCGCGCGGCCGCCGGCTGTGGCGCTCACGAGCCACGTATAGCCCTGAGTCAGAGCATCGCAGGGTGCCAACTCGTCGAGCAGGAGGTATGCGGTGCTGACGCGGGGCGCGTACGTCAGGCCGACAAGTGCGAGTAGCACCCCAAGCAGGGCCATCGAGTGCGCGGCTGCGAGAAGCGCAACGGCGCTTGCGAATGCACCCGTCAACCAAACGTAGCGCCGGCCGGCACTGGAGCGCCAGACGGCAGCGCCGTACGAAGCGCCGCCTACTACACTTCCCGCGCCCATGACCGCAAGCAGCACCCCACCAGCCCAGGAAGGTCCCTCTTGCTTGGCAAAGGCCGGAACGGCGACGGTCAGGATGCCGGTGACAACGCCGCCACACAGGAGCGTCGTCCCGAGCGTGCGCATTCCGGACGTGTTCAAGCTGGGTCGGCGGCCTCTGCCAGCGCGTGCTCGGCCAACGGCGGCACGGGATGCTGGCGTAGCTATGAACATGGCGGTGCCGATGAAGGAGGCTATTCCCGCGACAGCCAGCACCGATGAGGGTGAGGCCAGGACTAGCACGATCGCGACTACCAGCGGGCCCGCGAGGGATATGAGATCTTCGAGGAATGCCTGCAACGAGTAGGCCGTCGGCAGCTGATCTTGGTGCACCAGTGCCGGCCAAAGCGCTCGCATCGAACCGCCGAGGGTTGAGCCACTCGCGCCCACCACCGCGCCGAGCAGCATCAAGGTCAGGGCGCTGCCTCCAGCCAGAACGGCAATGGTGAAGGCGCATAAGGCCGTCATCTGCGTCAGCGAGAGAGGGAGGAGAACGCGAAACTGCCCCCAGCGGTCCACGGCTCGGCCACGAATCGGAGCGCTGACCGTAGTCCCGACCATGAACGCTGCTAGAGCCGCGCCCGAAATAGCGTAGGAACCTAGGCGTTCATCTATCAACAGCACAATGCCCAGAGGCAACATTCCGTTGGGAAGCCGACCCAGGAACATGGCGATTGACACGCGCTGCACATGTGGAGCTCGTCCGACCAAGACGTAAGCGCCCCAAGACTTCGCAAGAGTCGACCGCGCCCTGCTCGGGACGCTTCTCCGCCGCCGTGGCGACCGCCGAACTGCTGAAGATCTCAATTGTGCGCGAGTCACGACTCGATCTACGGCCTTGCAAACGATCTCGCGTCCCCGCCGATGGCGAGTGCCCACCGACATTGTCGGGCCTCCTGAAGTCAAAGGAGCCATCCATGAGATGGCAGTTCGACCTCAGGGCTTTTATCCCGTCAGTTGTGGCGCCTCGACAGCGCTGGCACCGCTCGGTCGCTGACCCCCCCCTGGCTCAGAGGGAGCGGAACCCTAGGTGCAACGCACCTAAAGTATCACGGAGTAGATCGTCTGCAGTGTGGAGCCTGACCCGGTGGCCGGACACACGATCGGGCCGCTGCACGATCAGAGCGCGCGAGACTTCAGGCCATTGCGGAGCTGAGCTCGGAAGGGCCATCCGAGTCGAGCTTGTGCCGCTTTCCCGAGTCCGTCGCTCATGACGCTTCCGTCGCAGTCGTGGCTGATCGGGCGGCGTAGCTGCTCCAGCGGGCACCTGCGGCGGCGTTCCAGCGTTCGGCGGTGCTGATATGATCCCGAGCAGGTCGGCGAGGACAATGCTGGGCAGTTCGGCGCCGAGTTGGAGGAGCGTGAGTATTGCGGGCGGCGCGAGGTTCGATGCCCATCCGCCGCAGCTGGTTGCCCAGGTTGTCGGGTCCATGGGTTGCCCTGGTCGCCGGCCCGGGAAGAGCCACTGGTCGCCCTCGCTGCGGTTGCGGCCATGCCGACGACGGGGGTCTGGTCGGGGAGTCATTGGATCAGTTCCTTGAGCGGCGGCGGAGGGATGCTGTGGTCCTCACCGAGCCGCAGCCGGACGTCGTTGCCGTGGACCTCGATGTCTTGACGGGTCAGCCGGGTGATGCGGGCGGAGGGTTGGCCCGTAATCGCAGTAGGAGGAGGGCAGCGACGCGGTCGCGGGTAGCGAGGGTGTCGTCGGTGACGGCCCAGCGGGGCGAGCTGCCACCGTTGGTCATCGGCGACCAACCCCACCGGACCACTCGATCGTGGCCAAGGCGCGTCGAGATCGCCGATGAGACTCCGTTCCCTGGCCCAGCGTAGGAAGCCGACCAAGCGGCTGTGGGTTCGTGGCCGTAGGGTCAGTCAGGCGTCCAGATCCCTCTGGGTGACGTCGGTCAGCGGGGTGTCTCCTTTCGCGGAGCCAGCCCTACTGGATGCTTGCGTTCCCCAGACGAACTGCACGGTTGGTGATCTCTTCCACGCTGCCGAAAAACAATGCCACCGTACGCGTGCTTTGCCGACACTTCGTCGCGTCCCCGATAGCCGATCCGCTTGCGGTGATCAGACACTTCGCGTGACTTTCATTGAGGACCCCGGTGCTCGGCGGCTGAGTCGTGATCATGAATATGTCAACGCGGTTGTTTGACTTCGCCGGCGCTGAGGAGGGGGCGGAGGACGTCGTACGACCAGGCCGCCAGCGTGGTGGTGGTGGTCGTGCTGGCGTCGCGGGCCTGCTCGGGCACGAAGTCGTCACGCAGCCCGGTCGACATCCCGAGGATCGCCTCGGCCTGTTTCGCGCTCATCCCGGCGCTGGCGAGGGTTGCGCGCATAGTGTCGTCGGTGACCCGCCGGGCTCGCACGGGGTGTCCGGTTGCCTGGGCGACAGCCGCGAGAGCGTCGTCCCAGCTGAGGTCCTGGGGTCCGTGTACTGCCTGGACATGGCGGCCGGACCAGTCGGTCCGCAGCAGCCT